>JASIEN010000644.1 GCA_030045935.1 Candidatus Sulfotelmatobacter sp. | reverse complement strand
TCGGACACAAGGACGTTGTGGAGTTACTATTGGCCAACAAGGCCGACGTCGATGTCAGGGACGTTGATGGTAATACGCCGCTGCATCACGCCGCGGCTGCGGGCTACAAGAATGTAGTGGCAGTGCTAGTGGCCAATAAAGCCGACGCCAACTCCAAGGGTGCCGATGGCTCTACGCCGTTGCATATGGCTGCGATTTTTGGACACAGGGGCGCGGCAGAGGTACTACTGGCCTACAAGGCCGATCTGGGTGCCCAGGACAGCCATGGCTTTACGCCTTTGCACCTGGCGGCGCGGGAGGGCCACGCGGACGTGGTGGAACTGCTGCTGGCCGCGAAGGCCGACGTCAATGCCAAGTCACGCGGCGGCTATACACCTTTGCACCTGGCGTCGGGTTTCGGCTACCGGGATGTGGCGGACTTGCTGCTGGCCATTGGGGCCGAGGTTAATGCCAAGAGCGCCGAAGGCGATACGCCTTTGCACCTGGCGGAGAGGGAGGGCCACACGGACGTGGTGGAACTGCTTCGAGAGCACGGCGGCCACGAATAGGTCAGAAGGAAAATTTGAGATTGGGAGCTGCGCATCATCATTTTTGAGCGGATCTTTCCTATGAATCGTTATTGAGTGAATCGGTGCCGAAACAGGTTGTTTCGTGCGAACTGTCTGCTGGCTGCCCGGTTTGGTTGCGGCGGCTTACTTTTCTTGGCTGTTATTTCGGCCGCAGCTCAGACGATTGCAGTTCAGATGTTGCCGGTGAAAACGCAGAAGAGTCCAGTTCCTATCGCTGCCCCTGTTCCTGGAAAGTTCGTTGATGCCACGCAGAAGTTGGGAGTCCGTTTCGTTCACCGCGCCTCTCCGACTTCGAAAAAATATCTTCTAGAAACCATGGGCTCCGGCGTGGCCTTGTTCGACTATGACAACGATGGCCGCCTAGACATCTTCTTTGCCAATGGTGCACGGATTGACGATCCCATGGAGATCGGCGATATGCCGCAAAAGGATGGGCCACAGTACTGGAATCGCCTTTATCACCAGAAGCCGGATGGTACGTTCGAGGATGTGACGGAAAGGGCTGGTCTGGGCGGTGCCGGTTACTCGACGGGGGTGGCGGTCGGGGATTACGACAATGACGGCTACGACGACCTTTTCGTCGCAGGTTACGGTCATAACACCCTCTACCACAATAACGGCAATGGCACCTTCACCGACGTTACCGAGAGCGCGGGAGTGGGCGGTTCGGGCTGGTCGACCAGCGCTGCGTGGGTGGATTACGACAACGATGGCCTGCTCGATCTCATCGTGCTGCGCTATCTGGACTGGGACTTTCAAGACATCCCCTGCGGCGTGCGCGGGGAAAGAGGCGAGGGACCCCGTGGCTACTGCGCCCCAGGACTCTTCAAACCAATTGTGCCCCTTGTTTATCACAATGAAGGCGGTGGCAAATTCAAAGAAGTTGCACAAAAAGTGGGAATGATTCCCGGCAAGGGGCTAGGGGTTGCCGTGGCGGATTATGACCGGGACGGCCGGGCGGACATTCTCATCGCCAATGACTCAATACCTGCATATCTCTATCACAACCGGGGCGATGGCACCTTCGAAGAGGTCGGGTTTGCTGCCGGCGCGGCATTGAGCGACAGCGGTGCACCCGTATCGGGCATGGGAGCGGATTTCGAAGACTACAATAATGACGGTTGGCCGGACATCATCATCACAGACCTTGCATCTCAGACGTATCTCCTCGATACCAACGCTCAGAACGGGACCTTCGAAAGCTCAGTTAGCTCCACCGGTCTAGGCCCTATGACGCTAAAGCACTCGGGGTGGGGCGTTCGCTTCCTCGACTACGACAACGACGGTTGGAAGGATCTGTTTATCGCCCAAGGCCATGTCATGGATACGATCGAGATCGGACATCCGGATCTGCGGTATCGCGAACCCCCGCTGCTGGCAAGAAATGAACAAGGCAATAAGTTTGTGGACGTTTCCTCGCAATCGGGAGATATCTTTCAGGAAAAATGGGTGGCGCGCGGGTTGGCCAGCGGAGACCTGAACAACGATGGGAAGATAGACGTGGTCGTAACGTCCAACAACGGTCCTGCCTGGGTCCTGATTAACGAGACACCCACTTCAAATCACTGGATCACTCTGAAGCTGACCGGAGTGACGAGCAATCGCGATGGCATCGGGGCCCGCGTCAAAATCACAACCGCCGCAGGCGAACAGTATGCAACGGTCACTACTGCGGGAAGCTATCAATCGTCGAGCGATTCGCGGGTTCACTTTGGGCTGGGGCCAGAGACCAGTGTGAGGCAAATCGAGATTCGCTGGCCGAGTGGGATTGTTCAGTCGCTAAACGACGTCAAAGCTGACCAGATCATTAACGTAACGGAGGCGGTGCCGGGGAAAAAGTAGCGGCACAGCGGTTCTGAATTGACCGCTGCGCCACCCAAAGTCAAGTGCGATTCAGATGTGAATGTGTAATCTGTGGGACGCATCACGAGACATCACAGCAAGGAATGTTCTGACAGACGCGAAAAGTTGGGTGGAAGTGTGCGCGCTGCGGCTATGTCATGTTTCCCGCGAGCCTGTCAAGCACGTAATTCCTTTAGTACTGGGTCAGGTTGAAAAAATGACCGAGTACCGTCTTCTTTTTGATCGCGCCGAATCACGTTTGGTAAAAGAGATTCAGTTCGAAGGCAAAACTTTGCACTGTTAATGCAAGACACTGGTCATCGCGGGTGCGGATGCGCTATGCGCACGCGCGCCAAGCGTTTTCGCCGCTTCGCATGCGACAAAATTCGTTGCGTTTAGGAGAGAAGAGTCGTATCATTCGCCCGCTGAAGTTTACCTCTCCCAGTCAACGCTCGATCAAAATTAAAACGGAAATTCCCGCAAAAGGAGAAGTCATGGTGCGAAGGTTAAGTTTATTTCTGCTCACCGTCTGCGCAATAATGTTCGTGAGCATCGTTTCCCAGGCGCAGTCACGGGTTCTATCGACGCGTCATGTACGCGAAGCGGTTGTCAACGGGGAAGCAAAACTAGTCGGCCAGCTCCCCGCAACACAGACCCTGCACTTCGACATAGTTCTGGCCTTGCGTGATCAGCAGGGACTGGAAAAATTCGTGAACGAAGTCTCCGATCCTCACAGCTCCTCCTATCGTCACTACGTGACGCCGTCA
>JASIEN010000643.1 GCA_030045935.1 Candidatus Sulfotelmatobacter sp. | reverse complement strand
GAAAAGGGACATAGGTGACCGGGATTTCGTGACTTGCCGATGGCTCCTGCAATTCAGGTACGGCAATGTTGTCGTCGGTAAGCGCCGATCCGCCAATGGCCCGCAGAGCCTCATTTCGCACGACCAGTTTGTCGTAAATGTTCAGCCGCCGGCAGATAGCGAGAAACGATTGCCGCTCGCGCTCTTCCGTGCGCTGGCCGTAACTGACATGCACCGCTGCGACTTCGTAATCGCGCGCAGCCAATGCCGCGCAGACGCAGGAATCCATGCCCCCGCTGAGCAGAACTACGGCGCGCTTTTTCGCCTGGGCCACTGCCCATCATTCTACGATGATCCTGAGTTCGGGATACTCGGCCCTGGCCTTGGGCAGTAAATCACGCACAGGTTCGCGACTAGACGCCCTTTAGCGCCGGGTCCCAGATGAACTTGTGCAACTGCATTCCCAGGCGCGCGGGAACATTGTCGGCCAGCATCCACTCAGCCAATTCCTGTGGATCGAGCAGGCAGTGCGAACTGTCGCGCGCGCCGGTAGCGTCTTTACGAAAAGCTGGGGAAAACAGGACTGCGTTGACGCGCTCAGCCAGCCGATGGCGGCGGGTAAAATCGCGGGCAAATTCGTAATCGGGGCGGCCGCTCAGGACGAATTTGATCTCGTCATGCTGGTTGAGAGTTTCGAGATTTTCGAGGTGGAATGTGTCCCCTTCGCCTGAGTCCGGACATTTCACATCCACAATCTTGATCACTTCTCCAGGCACGTGTTCCAGCGGCCGCTCACCGCTGGTCTCAAGCAGCACCCGATATCGCTCACCCAGTAATTTGCGCATGAGGGGCACGAGTTCGCGCTCCTGCAACATGGGCTCGCCGCCGGTGATCTCGACCAGACCGCCATCCGGACTGAGGTGCTTTACTTCGTTCAGAACTTCTTCGCCCGTCATTTTGCGCCCACCGTAGAATGTGTACTCGCTGTCGCACCAGGTACAGCGCAGATTGCAGCCCGTGAGGCGCACGAAGACGCACGGCAAACCGGTGTAGGTCGACTCACCTTGCAGCGATTTGTAGATTTCGGTTATCTGCATGAAAGCGGCTACCAGCGGCTGGTCGCCAGAATTACGCAGCTGACTTTGGGGCGGCTGGCAGCTTACTCACTGTACTTTGCTGTCGTGCTGTCAGTTTCGAAGACAGTCACATCCTTTACGCGGACGCGTCCATTGGTGACATTTTTCAGCCGTGAGTTCGACTGATCAAAAAAATACTTCGCCAGATTCTCTGCCGATGGGTTGATCACGGTGAACGGCTCAATATCGTTGATCATCTGATGATCGAGCCGGTCAATTACATGGCGCATCACATCGCGCAGGTCTTTGAAATCAAGAAGCAGCCCGGCCTTGTCGAGCTCCGCGCCCGCCAGGGTTACTCGAATCTTATAGTTGTGGCCGTGCGGGTTTTCGCACTTGCCCTTATAGTTGCGCAGGTAATGTCCCGCAGCGAAGCTGTCCTCTACCGTGACTTCAAACATGCATTCCCCAGCCGAATCGGCACTGCAAAATCCAAGCTTATATTGTAGCGCGGGTTTAGCGTGAAGCCGCTTGACGGCAGCCTGCAGTGGATTGTAGCTTGCCCTTTTGCCCTGACCCCGCAAAGGAGCCCCATGCCACGCCGCAAGATCGCATTTTTCAGTCTTTCGTTCCTGTTCGTTGCCAACTATCTCGTCGCCCAAAACAAGCCCGAGTCGCCCGATTTCGACGGCAAAGAGCACTACACCAAATACGAATACCGAATTCCCATGCGCGATGGCGTGCGTCTTTTCACGGCCGTATATGTGCCGAAAGATAGCTCCCACACATATCCGTTCCTGATTAATCGCACGCCCTACAGCGTCGCGCCGTATGGGGTCGACCAATACCGCAAGCAGCTTGGCCCCTCGGTCGAGTTCGACAAAGCCGGCTACATTTTCGTTTTTCAGGATGTGCGCGGCCGCTACATGTCAGAGGGAACGTTCATTGAGATGCGCCCGCACCTTGACAACAAGAAATCAAGCAAGGACGTGGACGATGCCAGCGATATGTACGACACGGTCGACTGGCTGTTGAAGAATGTGCCTAATAACAATGGCAACGCCGGCATCTGGGGCATTTCGTATCCCGGATTTTTCACGTCCGCCAGCATCATTGATTCGCATCCCGCGCTGAAGGCCGCGTCGCCTGAGGCGCCCATGACCAATCTGTTCATGGGAGACGATGCCTATCACGGGGGTGCGTTCATGCTGAATGCAAACTTCGGCTTTTACGCGTTCTTCCACCCGCAAGAAAATCCTGTCTTGCCACCGAAAACTCCCGTGCCTTTTGATTACGGGACTAAAGACGCTTACGAGTTTTATTTGAATGTTGGCCCAACTGGAAATCTCTCAAAGCTGCTTGGCAGCAACAGTTTTCTGTTTGACGACCAGCTGCACCACGACACTTATGACGATTACTGGAGAGCGCGCAATCTGGCCCCGCACATGAAGAATATTCATTGTGCCGTGCTGACCGTCGGTGGCTGGTTTGACGCAGAGGACCTGCAGGGACCGTTCAGCACCTTCCACGCCATCGATGAGTACAATTCAGGAATCTTCAACGGACTCGTGATCGGGCCGTGGGTGCATGGTGGCTGGGCACGCTATGATGGCGAACATTTGGGGCGGGTGGAGTTTGCCGCCAACACCGGTGACTTTTATCGCAAGAACATTCTCTTTCCGTTTTTCGAGCAGTATTTGAAAGGCAACGGCAATGCCAGGCTGCCGAAGGCATACGTTTTCGAAACCGGCACGAATGTTTGGCGGCAGTATTCGGCCTGGCCTCCAAAAGCAGCGGAGAAGAAAACGCTTTACCTCCACGCCGACGGCATGCTTTCGTTCGACCCTCCCACTGGCGGCGGACATGAATACGACGAGTACGTCAGCGACCCGGCCAAACCTGTGCCGTTTGTGAATTATCAGTCGCTCACTGTGCCGCAAGAGTACATGCTCTCTGACCAACGCTTCGCGTCCAGCCGAACCGACGTGCTCGTCTATGAGACGCCAGTTCTCGAAGAAGATGTAACGATTGCCGGGCCAATTTCCCCCCGGCTTTTTGTTTCGACGAGCGGTACGGATTCCGATTGGGACCTGAAGCTGATCGACGTTTATCCCAATGATTATCCTGACAGCAAGTTCGACGCGCCGAAGCCAGAAGAAAAAGATAAGCCGCGCACCGATGTGCCACCGCCTTCGTTCACCATGGCCGGATATGAACAGCTTGTTCGCGGCGAGCCGTTTCGCGGA
>JASIEN010000642.1 GCA_030045935.1 Candidatus Sulfotelmatobacter sp. | reverse complement strand
AAATGCCATCGCTGAGTACGAGAAAGTCCTCAAGAACGATCCTAAGGATCTCACGGTCACCAATACCGTCGGCGATCTTTATTCCCGCCTGGGCGAAGCCGACAAAGCCACCGAATGTTTCAAGACCGTAGGCGATGCCTATGCCACGCAGGGTTTCACGGTCAAGGCGATCGCCATGTACAAGAAGATCGCTAAGCTCAAGCCTTCGCTTGAGGGCGTGCTGAAACTGGCCGAGCTTTACACGCAACAGGGGCTGTTTAACGACGCGCGGGCGCAATACCTTCAGGTCGCGGAAGAGTTTCTAAAAGCCGGCGAACTGGAGAATGCTGTGCGGATTTTCCAGAAAATTCTGGAGATGGATCCGGAAAACACGGCCATGCGCATTCGGCTGGCAGAGGTTTATGTCCGCCTGGGTAAGAAAAATGATGCCTGGCAGATTTTTTCGGCCGCGGCGGAAACTCTGCGAGCCAAAGGTTCTCTGCCTCAAGCCGAAGAAGTTCTGCAGCGCATGTTGACCCTCGATCCAGGCAACAGCTATGCGCTGCTGATGCAAGGGCGAAACCTCCTGGAAGCAGGTGACGCAGAAGCTGCCGTCGAGACGCTCCAGAAAGTTCCCGATCTCGATTCCAATCCCGATGGGCTGCGCGATCTGTTCAAAGCCTATCTGAAAACCGGCAAGTTGTCGGATGCGGGAACGCTGGCCTCGAAGCTGCTCACCGTCCACAACGACCTTCCCGCAATCTCGAGCTTTGTCGATGCTCTCCTGCAGGCGGGACAATACGAAAATGCTTTGCAGGTATATGACCAGCACGCGGACCGTCTGCTGGCAGAAGATTCTGCGAAGGTTCTGAAAAATCTACACTCTATCATCGGACACGTGCGTGACAATCCCGCATCTTTGGAAAAGCTGCTCGATCTTTTGCAGAAGGCTGGAGAAACCACCCACCTGACGGAAGTGATCGAGCTCTTGGCGCATGCCTCCGTGCAGTCGGGCGATCTGACTCGAGCGCGTGACCTTTATCAGCGCCTGGCGACGATGGAGCCGGGCAACCCACTGCACATGAGCAACTACCAGCAGGTGGTCAGCCAGATCGGCGGAGCCTCCGCCGCGGGCCTGATTACCGCTGAGGAAGCTGCCGTCATCGTTGATGAATTGGAAGCTACTGCGCCTTCAGTTCATCAGCATTACTCGGATGCCGTGGCGCTGGCAGTGCGCTCAGCGTTGACCGATGCCGAGCTGTTCATTTCTTACAACATGCCCGCGAAGGCGCTGGGGCCGCTCATGGCAGCTCTTCCGCAGGCGCCGACCGATCTTCGCTTGAATCAGCGTCTGGCGGCGCTGCACACGCGCGCCTCGCGTTTCGCCGAGGCCGGTGTCTGCTGCCGCACCTTGCAGAATGTGTATTCGGAAGCCGGATATCCCGAGGAGGCGACTCGCTACGGCGAACTGGCTGGACGCTACGAAGAGCGCTCCGCCGCGGCCGGCATCGCCGAAGCGCCCTCGGAGCCTTCCGTGGCCGGGGTTGCTTCCCCAGAACCGGCTAGCGCAGCTCCATGGCCGGCGGCTGAGAGTCCATCTGAGGAAGCGGCGGAGTTTGCGATTGTCAGCGACGCGGATGAAATTCAAGAAACTGAGAGTGTTCCGCAATCAGAAACAGAATCGACCGCCCCTGAAGCAGCTCCGGCTGAAATCGATCTTTCCTCGGAATGGGATGGTGCCATCACCATTGAAGCGGACGCACCCCCCGAGCCGGCGCCAGTCGAGATTCCCGAAGCTGCCGCGCCGGTCGAAATCCCCGCCACGCCGAAACGCGCAGCGGCCAGTGCCAAGCCGAAGCAGGATCCCGAAAAAGTTGCTGAGACCGTCGAAGAGGTCCGCTTTTACCTCGAACATGGAATGCCGGAACAGGCCGAGACCGCCTTTGAGAAGCTCCAGACGCTTACAAATGATGATTCGATTCTCGAGACACTTCGCGCGGAGATCGAAGCGGCTTCGCAGCAACCGGCTGCGGAGGAAGAAGTCACTCCGGTTGAATCGATTACGGAATTCAGTGCGGAGGATCAGTCAGTAGAGACGCTGGCTGAGGAATTGCCGGCTGACACCACCCCGGCGCACGCACAACCGGTTGCAGATCCGCAACCAGCAATTGCAGAAGAGCGTGTAGCGCCGGCAGAACCCGCCGTTACGCATGCGCCGGGCGTGCTGCAAGAGTTTGTCGCCGACCTTGAATCTTCGCTGGGAAATGAGTTTCTGCCTGGAACCACGGCTCATCCTGTTGAGCCTCCCGCACAAACCACCTCCGCGAAAAGGTCGGGGCAGGAGCGCGAGCCGTCTCATGAACAGCTTGAGCCGGCGAAAGCAAGAGCTTCTTCACCCGTCATGGGCGAGTTTGTCGCAGATCTGGAATCGTCCTTGGGTGATGACTTCCTCAAGGGCGCCCCAGTGCCTGAAAGTCAGCCTGCAGCTCACCCTGTTGCCGCATCTCAATCGCAAACTCAGGCTGCAAAGCGACCCGCTGCGCCAACAGCGCCAGTCAGCACACCAGCAGCGATCCCCATGGTCGCGAGTGCAGCAGCGGCCTCTACGGGCGTGGCAGGGATTTCGCCACAACTTGTTGCAACTCCGAAGCCGCAGGCTTCTTCTGTCACTCCGAGCGCACCGGCGGCCAAGGCCTCACCTTTCGCCGAAGACGCCGGGGTCGATCTTGCCGAGATGTTTGGCGAGCTCAAACAGGATCTCGAGGCGGGAACGGCTGCGACCGACGAAGATCCGGAAACTCACTACAATCTGGGAATCGCGTTCCGCGAGATGGGACTCCTTGATGAAGCGATCGGCGAGCTGCAAAAAACCTGTCAGGCCGTCGATCGCGGGCATCCCTTTGCCCAAGCCATTCAAACCTATACCTGGCTGGCGCAGTGCTTTCTCGATAAAGGCGTGCCGCAGGCCGCAATTCGCTGGTATGACAAGGCCTTGGCTGCACCGGGTGCGGATGAAGAAACCCGAACCGCCCTGCACTACGAGCTTGCCTCAGCGTATGAGACAGCCGGTGACAAACCGGCCGCTCTCAAGCACTTCCTCGAGGTTTACGGACGCAACATCGATTATCGCGACGTGGCCGAGCGCATCAAGCCTCTGAAGTCGTAAAATAGCGCGATGGGTTCAGTCCGGTACTTCCTCTTCCCAGGTTGCGCCCGATCCTCCCTCTGCCGGTTGCAGGGGAGCACCTGGTGAGCACCGAACAAAAAGCTCCGGTGGAAAATGGCGATGACATGCCAGTCGATCACTCTCCCTCAGGTCAGGGCAACGGCATGCCAACACCAACACCTGCCGAATTTGAACAGCCGCCTCGCAGGAGGCTGCAACAGTGGCTGCATCGGACGTCGATTTTTCTTTTTGTGCTGGTGAGTGCAGTTGCCGGTGTGTTGCTGGTCATTCTTCCCTGGACGCCACAATGGGGCGATAACACTTTTCTGGTTATGTTTCCAGCATTGCGGACCTTTGTCTCCAACGGTTTTGTTCGCGGCCTGTGCAGCGGATTGGGACTGCTCGACATATGGATCGGTTTCTGGGAGGCGATCCATTATCAGGAAAAGGCTTAGAGCAGAGGATTACTCGCCTTCGCGTTGTGCAGGAATATAGCGTTTCGACCTACCATGGTTTTGCCAGTTCTCAGGTATTTTATTTTCAATCAGCGAGCCTTAGATGACAGATAGACCGGATAAACCAAAACCCGCGCCCTTGGCATACGAGAATGAGGTTTTCCTCGACAGCCCCGAAGGAAGAATCCTGCGAATTCTCGCCGAGTATCAAGAACCGCTGTCGCGGTTTCGCCGGGAACAGATTCAGGACACGGTTGTATTCTTTGGATCCGCGCGGTTCCAGGGAAAGGTCGCGGCTGACGACCATCTCACAACGCTTCGAAAAAATGGCGCTGTGGCATCTGCCGCGCAACAGCGAATGAATCTGAAGCAGGCCGAGGCCGCGGTCGGTATGGCGCGTTACTACGAAGACGCCCGCAAACTGGCGTTTCTTCTGACAGAGTGGTCGATTCAGATTCCGGCGCGGCGTCACCGATTTGTTGTTACCACTGGAGGCGGGCCAGGCATCATGGAGGCCGCCAACCTGGGGGCCCATGAAGCCGGAGGTAAGAGCATCGGGCTGAATATCAACTTGCCATTTGAACAGTATCCTAACTGCTACATCACCCCCGCTCTGAATTTCGAGTTCCACTATTTCTTCATGCGCAAGTTCTGGTTTGCCTATCTCGCCAAGGCTTTAGTCATTTTCCCTGGGGGCTTCGGAACCCTCGACGAACTGTTTGAGATTTTGACTCTGGCTCAAACAGATAAGCTGGCAAAAAAAATTCTGGTGGTCATTTACGGCAGCGAGTACTGGCGCCGCGCCATCAACTTCCAGTCGTTCGTCGATGCCGGCACAATCGGTCCCGAAGATCTCAATTTATTCAAGTTTGTTGACACACCGGAAGATGCTTTTGAATTCCTGCGCGATGGCCTTACGCAATATCATCTGGGCGGTCCCCCAAAAAAGCAGAAAGAACAGGAAGTTCTGCCCGAGATTGCCAAGACCAGACCCTAGACATTGAGTGATTGTGTAATTGTGTAATTTGGTAATTGCATTGAGCAATTTTGCACTTCATGCGAGATCAATTGCCCGATTATTCAATTTTACAACTACTCAATGCCAAGAGTGACGTCTGCAGACTGCCTGCTTTACTACATCACCGATCGCATGGGCTTCCCTGGCGATGAGAGTATGCGCTGGCGTTGCATCCTCGACAAAGTTGCAGAAGCAACTGCTTGCGGCGTCGATTACATCCAGCTCCGCGAAAAAGATTTGTCCGGCCGCGAACTGGGATCATTGGCCCGCGAAGCGATGAGCATCATGCACGAGCTAAAAACAGAAAATCACGACCTGAAGACAGCTCTGCTGATTAACTCGCGTACTGACGTCGCACTTGCCAGCGAAGCCGATGGTGTTCATCTGCGCAGCGATGATGTCTCCCCACAAGATATACGAATCGCGTGGAAGCGGGTCGCAGGCGAGTGTAGTGCGGGCACTCCTGCCCGCGATCTCGCACCAAGCGATCCCTTGATCGGCGTCTCCTGCCACTCGCCCGAAGAAGTTGCTCGAGCTTCCGCAAACCGTGCCAGCCTCGTTGTTTTTGCCCCCGTTTTCGAGAAGCGAGGCACCGCCCCGTCCGGCCTTCAGATGCTGCGCGAAGCCTGCCGCGTAAAGATTCCAGTGCTCGCTTTGGGAGGAGTCACTACGCAAAATGCTGCATCGTGCCTGCAAGCAGGCGCCGCGGGCATCGCTGGCATCCGGCTTTTTCAGGAAAACGATATTTCTGCCGTCGTGCGAGCTTTGCGTAGATCCCCTCGCGGATCCGATCAAAATTGAACTAAAAACCAACGCGAGTCCAAATTCGAATTGGTTTGGGAACCTGCCTGTCTATTGCCATTGCCGACAAATCCTGCAACCTTATAGAGTACAGCTGGCACCTATAGAATGAAGGTAACTCGACCTGATTTATGGACAAGGCATTTCATCAGCACCTCAAGGATCTCCGGGCACATCTGCTGTCTCGGGAGGATGCGTATGGATTGTCTATGCTCGACAGAGCGTTAGACATGATCCGGCCGCGGACTTTGGCCGATGTAAGCCATGAAGAACTGATGGGATTTCTTGACAGCATCGAGGAGATCGATCATGCCAATGTCACGCCAGAGTGGGTCTCGAGCAGCGCAATACGCACTGATGTCGACCTGGTCACTCGCGGCATGATTCAGAGCGAAATCAATCGGCACGCGGAACTCTTGTAGACCGCCATCTTGACTCGGACTCACCCCTGGCCAACAAAACGTGCCGCCGGGAAATTACAAACCCACTTCCCACCAGGCTCCCACTAAAACACTCGGCCAGCGAGCAGAGGGAAAGCCACGCCGCAACTGCGGCGTGGCTGATCCGAAAGCGGTTACTTTGCAGGCACGGGAGCGGGCGATGTGGTTGCCTCTTTTTCCGTTTCCACCGGATTGATCTTCACTGTCGCCAGAATCTTTTCCAGCCGGGAAAAGACTTTGTCGCGATCCACGTGCTTCATCTCACCATCTGATTGCGCTGCCACAGTAGTAACGTTGAGAGCAAATTCATAGCAAGCACTGTTCTGGTAAACATGAAAATACTTGGAATCGCTCTGGCGGTTGCCCTCGCCGGTGACCGCCTCCGTCTTTTGCACATCCATTTCGCTCAGCAGGACTTTAGTCGCCGGCACAATCGAACCAGCCGTGTTCGGCGTCTTCGAAGCCTCGGTCGAAGTATCGACTTTTTGCTCCGACGAATTTGCCGCCTCTGTTGCGGGTGCATCGGCCTTGGGTTGAGCAGCAGCCGCATTTTCCGTACTCGCCTGTTGGGATGAGCCTTGCGTCGGCACTGAATCTTGTGAGGCTGCCGCGGTGGAGGCAGAAACCTCGGGCGTTTCTGCATTCTTCGCACTGTCATTCTGCGGCATGGCAAATTTTCCGCAGTCCTCGGCATTGAGCGTCTTGTGCACGCTTACACCGAAGAAGGCAGAAGAGAAGTCGGTGTTTGCAAAACCGGTTTCGGGCAGTTCCACTGCCACAAGCGCCGTTCCGCCGCGTGCAACAAAATTTGTTGGCAGCGGATTCGAATCAACGAGATCAGTAGCGGCCACGCCAGTCTCAATCGCGTAGCGCCGCGGATACTCGAAGGAAACTCCCGAGGTCTTGTCGACGTACATCAGCGTTGCCGGACGTTTCCTTACAACTTTCTTCGGTGCAGGTTTCTGCTCAACCGGCCTCTGTGCTGCTGGGGCGCTGGAACTCGCCAGCATCGGCGGCGCAGAATTCTGTGGGCCAGAACTTGAGTTGATTGAACTCGAGGTTTTCGGGCTTCCGCTCGAGCATCCCACGGCAATCGAACAGACAATCAGAAGCGCGGCGAACACCCAGGCGCTCCCTGTTTTTTCGAAGTTCATCTTTGCGCAGATGGAGCCGGCCGTTGATGTAGCGGTTCCGTCGGCGGTGGTGCGATTGGCAGTGTTGCGAAACAAATTGATACGAGTCATGTTGGTCACCTCCTGCTGCTGAGCAGCGCAGCGGAGAGTGCATGCGCATGACCGATAACAGTGTCATTGATTCGGCGGAAGTTATGAATTTGCTGCGTAATAACTGCTGTGGCTTGCCTGATACGTTGTGGCCGTCGCGACACAGGGGGAGCGTTGAACAAGCCTTCCTGTTATAGTTCCCTAGGTAACGAGCGAGGAAGGAACAAAGATGCGGCTGCTGGTGAACTGGATCTTGAGCGCGTTGGCAGTTTGGATTGTGGCGCACCTGATCAGCGGAATCTCCGTAACCGGGTTCAAGGCCGCTCTGGTTGCAGCGCTCGTGATCGGCTTTATTAATGCAACCATCGGAGCGGTTTTGAAAATCCTCACATTTCCGCTCACAATTCTGACTTTGGGACTTTTCTGGGTCGTGATCAATGCCCTAATGCTGGAACTGGCTTCTGCGCTGCTCGCACCCAGTTTTCAAGTGCACGGGTTTCTAGCAGCTTTCATCGGCGCAATTCTCATCAGTCTGGTGAACGTGATTCTGCGATGGCTGGTCCGCCCGCCTCGCGAAAATCAATAAACGCATGGCAACGGCACAGTCGCATCTGCCGCACCACACGGCGGCGTTCCGCGAACCAGAAATCGTTCCGATTCCCCAAGGCTGGTTCCTGATGGGATCGGTGGCCGGCCTGGATTGCGAACGCCCCGTTCACCGCGTGTGGGTGAACGCCTTCGAACTCGCTGCTACACAGGTAACGAATGCCGAGTATGCGCCCTTTCTGCAAGCTACGAAGCTAAATCCTCCGCCTTTCTGGGATGACCCGAATTTTATTAATCCACAGC
>JASIEN010000641.1 GCA_030045935.1 Candidatus Sulfotelmatobacter sp. | reverse complement strand
CCATTAATAAAGATAATTTCGATGGCCACCGTGAGGTCACCTGCTTCTCCTGTCATCGCGGCAGCACGAATCCGGTTGCCACCCCTCCAGTCAGGGCAGACGATATTAAGCCATTGATGGAAGCCGCCGCAGCCGCCGAGAAAAGCGAGCACAGTGAGGACAAAGATGCGCCATCACCCGATCAATTGTTCGACAGATATGTGAAAGCAGTCGGCGGAGCAAGCGCAATCGACGATATCACCAGTCGCGTCATGAAAGGCACAATCACTTTTGGAGACAGAACCGTTTCCATCGACATTTACTGCAAAGATCCAGACAAGCGAATTTCATTCACTCACACGCCTGACGGAGACAGCATTACGGCGTTCGATGGTCACGAAGGCTGGCTGGGCATTCCCCCTCGTCCACCCCGCGACATGCACGGCCAGGAACTCGATGCGGCCGCGATGGACGCGGATCTTCACTTCCCCGCGCATTTGAAGGAAATGTTCAATAAGGCCGAAGTACGGGGAAGCGAGAAAATCGCAGACACAGATACGTACCTCATCATCGGCCGCCGTGAAGGCAAGCCGCCACTGCGTCTCTATTTTGACAAGAATTCGGGACTTCTAGTCCGGCTGACTCGCTATGCCGACACTCCCTTTGGCTTGCTGCCCACGCAAATCGACTACGCGGATTACCGCCAGGCCGGGGACGTGAGAATTCCCTTTCGTTGGACTCTGGCTCGACCCAGCGGCCGCTTCACTATTCAGATTTCAGACGTAAAAGAAAACGTTCCCGTGGACGATGCCAAATTCGCAAAACCCGCGTCACCCGCGCAACAACCGTCAAAGTAATCGTATGCGGTCGCTGCTGCAGTCTTGATCGGCGTCATCCCGAAGCCCCGTGCCCTTGGGTAGACCCTCGGCTTCAGCCGAGGGCGGCGAAGCCGCGGGGCGAGGGATCTCGCGGGTAATGGAATGAACGTCAAGTCGATTGTGCCGGCGCCCCCTTGCATAACAATTCCTGATAGCAACGATAAATAGTTTCAATTGCCGTGCGCCGGCAGCAGAGGTAGAGTGAATCGCAGGTTTAGTGTCTCTTAACGACTGCGCTTTGCAGGAGTGAACCACTCTTTCATGAGCAAACGCCTGATTTCCTGGTTAAGCCTTTCGTTGCTGACTCTGCTGCTTGCACCTCCGCTCTGGCCTCAAAACAGCCCGGCTCCCAACCCCTCCGACACCAATGCGCGATTGGCGAAGCTCGAGCAACAGGCCACCGACGCAAAAAGCTCCGCTGATAACGCCTGGATGCTCACCAGTTCTGCTCTGGTGTTGATGATGACCGGCCCTGGCCTGGCTTTGTTCTATAGCGGACTGGTTCGCAAGAAGAACGTGCTGGGCACCATGATGCAAAGCTTCGCCCTCATGGCCGTCATCACGGTGCTGTGGGGCTTGTTCAGCTTCAGCCTGGCGTTCGGCTCCGGAAACAGTTTCATCGGAGGCCTGCATCATCTTTTCCTGCGCGGTGTAGGGGCCGCGCCCGATCCCGCTTATGCCGGCACGATCCCTCTGCAAACCTTCATGGTCTATCAGTTGATGTTTGCTATCATCACGCCCGGTCTGATCGCCGGCGCCTTCGCCGAGCGCATGAAATTCAGTGCCATGCTGGTTTTCATGATTCTGTGGTCGATCATTGTTTATGATCCCATGGCGCACATGGTTTGGGGCAAAGGAGGCGTGCTCAATGCCTCGCTGGGCGGCCGTTTCCCCACGCTTGATTTCGCAGGAGGCACAGTCGTTCACATTACCTCCGGAGTGTCGGCTTTGGTCTGCGCTCTCTATCTCGGCAAGCGCGTCGGTTATCCCAAGGAGCCGATGCTTCCGCACAGCGTCGTTTTGAGTTTCATCGGCGCATGTCTTCTTTGGGTGGGCTGGTTCGGATTCAACGCCGGCAGTGCCCTGAGCTCAGGGAGTCTCGCCACCAGCGCATTTGTGGCAACCCACTTTGCCGCGGCGGCCGCTGCTATCGGCTGGGCCGGAGCCGAGTGGCTGCGCAACGGCAAGCCCAGCACGCTCGGCGCAATTTCCGGTGCGGTCGCAGGATTGGTTGCCATTACTCCAGCATCCGGTTTTGTTCAGCCCATGCCCGCGCTGCTGATCGGATTAATCGCAGGAGTCTTTTGCTACTGGATGGTCGCCAGAGTGAAAGCTATGTTTGGATACGATGATTCGCTGGATGCATTCGGCGTTCATGGCGCAGGAGGAACGCTCGGCGCGCTATTGACTGGCGTTTTCGCAACCAGCGTGGTGAATCCTATATTCAAGGATACGCAAGGAAATACACTTCCCTCGGGTCTGATCGAAGGGAACGCGCATCAATTGCTGAATCAGTTCGTTGGCGTGGTGATTTCTTGGGCTCTTGCCATTGTCGGCACACTCGTAATTCTGAAAATCGTGGATGTGACCATTGGCTTGCGCGTCACCGAAGCCGAAGAAATTCAGGGCCTGGATTTGTCGCAGCACGGCGAGGAAGGTTATATCTTCGAAACATCGGCGTAAATTAAGGCGTGCAAATTACGGTGGAAGAGCGGCGCTTCAGCGCTGCGTCCAGGCAATTCAAATGGACTTGGGCTTTAGCCCCGGCGAGCAAGCCGCGAAGCGGCATAAGAATGCAGTCCACGGCGTAAGCCGTGGGTACGAGTGTGGAAGAATTGACAAGCCCCGGAGGGGCGAAAGAAGCTTTATCATTAACTCAAAAAACCATGACTAAGGTTGAGGCAGTCATTCAGAATTCCAAGCTCGAAGCGGTGAAAGATGCCTTGCACGAAATTGGCATCGAGGGAATGACCGTGCTCGAAGTGCGCGGCCACGGCCGCCAGAAAGGGCACACCGAGGTTTATCGCGGCCGCGAGTATAGCGTCGACTTGATCCCAAAAACGAAGCTCGAACTGGTGCTGCCCGACGCGATGGTAGAAAAAACCGTGCAAACGATTCTCAGCACGGCTCGCACGGGAAAAATCGGCGATGGAAAGATTTTTCTGACGCGCGTCGATGAAGCCATTCGCATCCGCAATGACGAGCGCGGCGAAGCCGCACTGTAGTTGGTACAGCGTGTTTCATATGAAGGTGTTGAAAAAGCAGGTGTTGAAAAAGCAGGTTGTGAAAAGAACAGGTTGTGACAGGGCACGGCTTTAGCCGTGCCGCTCGGCGCAAACGGTGACGCGGCTTTAGCCGCCGCTGAGGGAAAACGTCAGTCGCGGAAGCAATTCTTTGAGCTCTAACAAACGTTACGGAGTGACCTCCCCATTGACTCGCAATGACGGCATCGTCTTCACTGATCAGTGAACTGCGCACCTCTGTGGCCGAAGCATCGGCGCGCAGCGCCGCCGATTTCGCGGCCACCGGCGATGGCCGCACCGCCGTTATACACCGCACCCGCCTGATCGAAGACATCCTCAAGCGCCTGTGGCACGATCTCATTTCCCCTGACCAGGCAGGCCCGAAATCATTCACACTGGTTGCCACCGGAGGATTCGGCCGCGACTGGCTTTTTCCCTACTCCGATATCGACCTTCTTTTTCTGCATGCCGATCATCGGGGAGAAGAAACTCACAAAGATTCTATCCGGCGCGTCTCACAGGAATTGTGGGACCTCAAACTCAAGTTAAGTCCGGCGACCCGCACTCTGGCCGAGTGTGATCGCTTCGACCCAAACAACACGGAATTCACCATCTCTCTGCTGGACTGCCGCTATCTGGCCGGCGATCGCGAGTTGTTTGCTCGCCTGCATGACAAGGTGATTCCCGGCCTGGTAACTCGCGAAGCCAAGCCGTTGCTCCAGGGACTGGCCGAAGTCACGCGTTCGCGCCACGCAAAGTTCGGTGAGACCGTCTTTCATCTTGAACCAAATATCAAAGAAGCTCCCGGCAGCCTTCGCGATTGCAACGTCGCAAGCTGGCTGGCGCTGATTTCCGCGATGAGCAAACTGGGCGAGTGGCCGGAGTCCAGTTCACTCAGACCGCAACTGCGCAAACAACTCGACGCAGCCCTCGAATTTCTCATGGCGACGCGATGTTTCCTCCACTTCCGCCACCAGCGCGATGACAACGTCCTGAGTTGGGAAGCGCAGGACGAGGCCGCGGGACGAAAAATCGGGGCCTCCGATTCCATTGATCTGACAGCGGCCGACTGGATGAGAATTTATTTCGGTCACGCCCGCGCCGTACAGCGCACGGTAACCCAATTGCTCGACGAAATTCCGGAGGCCTGGTCATCACTGCGGCGTCACTTTCACGCCCTGCGCTCGCGCCCTTCCAGCCCCGATTTTTCGGTCGTCGACGGCATGATCTTCTTGCAGCAATCGGCGTCTTTGCGCGATCCCGAGATGCTTCTGCGATTATTTCATTTCATGGCGCATCACGGCCTTCGCTTGAGCGCCACTACAGAACACCGCATCGAGCAGGAGTTGCCCGCACTCGCTGTTACGCCACCACGAGGCGCAGAGCTGTGGCTCTATCTTCAGGAAACGCTGCTCCAGCCCCACGCCGCTGACGCGCTTCGCGCCATGCATTCTCTGCGTTTGCTGACTTTGCTGCTTCCGGAACTGAAGCCCATCGACTCGCTCGTGGTGCGCGATTTCTATCATCGCTTCACGGTGGACGAGCACTCGATTTTGGCCATCGAAAGTCTGCACCGGCTGAAAGATTCAAAGTCAGAGTGGGACCAGCGCTACGCCGAGCTGCTCACAGAACTAGAAGATCCAGAACTGTTGTACCTCACGCTTATGTTGCACGACACCGGAAAGGGAGTGCCAGGCGGCAATCATGTCGAAGCCAGCCTCGAAATCGCCAGCCGCTGCCTCGACCGGCTCGATGTTGATCCGGAAGAGCGCGCCACCATCCTCTTTCTGATCGCCAATCATCTGGAAATGTCCGCACAGCTTCGCCGCGACATTTTTAATCCCGAAACAGTCGCGACCTTTGCCGAGAAAGTAGGCACGCCCGAGCGTCTGAAAATGCTGTGTCTGCTCACTTACGCCGACATTAAGGCCGTCAACCCGGAAGCCCTTACGCCCTGGAAAGCTGAGAACGTGTGGCAGCTCTACATCGGTGCCGCCAATTATCTGAACCGCAGCGCCGATCAGCGTGTGCACGGCGACGCGAACGGAGAAAAGCTCGCCCGCCTTCGCAGCCTGGCTCCTGTGATGGGCGCAAAGTTCAAAGATTTTGTTGAGGGCTTTCCGCAGCGCTATCTGCGCGTCCACTCCGCCGAAGAAATTCTGCGCCACATCCAGATGGCGGACGACTTGGGCCGCGATCCCGTGCAGGTCGACTTGCGCCGCGGCCGGCATTGGTATGAATTGACCCTGGTTACGAAAGACCGGCCTTCGCTCTTTGCCAGCCTTACCGGGGTGCTCGCCGCCTGGGGCATGAATATCGTGAAAGCGAATGCGTTCTCAAATCAGGCAGCAGTTGTGGTCGACACACTTTACTTCACCGACCGCTTCCGCACGCTCGAGTTGAATCTTTCGGAATGGGATCGATTCAAGAAGAGCATCGTGGCCGTGCTCTCCGGTCAGGCCGATCTCGAAAAAATGCTGCGCGACCGCCAGCGCAGCGAGAAACACGCCAAGGTGAAAGTCGTGATCCAGACCCGGATCGATTTCGACGATCAATCTTCCTCGGCCAGCACGCTGCTGCAAGTGATTGCCCAGGATCGCCCTCGTTTGTTGCATCGCATTACTTCCTGCCTCTCGCAGCAGCGCTGCAACATCGAAATCGCCCTGATCGACACCGAAGGTCAGATGGCCATCGATGCATTCTATTTGACCGCCGATGGAAGAAAGCTCACGCCGCAGCTACAGAATAAAGTCCGCCAGGCGCTGCTCTCGGAATTGAAGAATCTCGAGCTAGCATAGAAAACTCTGACTAATTCCACTTTTGTCATCCCGAGCGAAGCTGAATTGCCAGATCAGCAATTCTGCGTAGCCGAGGGACCTTGCGTTTTTACTTGTTCTTGATCGCATCGTGCTTCTTCAACAGCTCGATCGTTCCTTCCAGCGGCAAAGCCTTGATCGCGTGGCCATTTCCGGTCACATCGTGTGCTTTGAACATTGAGTTATAAATCGCTTCCTCCGTGGCCTCGATCACCGCTTCAAACAACGGAGACATGCTG
>JASIEN010000640.1 GCA_030045935.1 Candidatus Sulfotelmatobacter sp. | reverse complement strand
TTGTCGACCAGCGGATCGTAATTCTCTGAAATATAGCTGATGGCATCGCGCTCGCTCGGCTTGCGGGCATACTGCCATTCGCCCTCAGGAGCGAAGTATTTGGCACGCGGGAACGTCGGAACGGCTTTGCCGTTCTTGTCGCGCACGGTGTTCCATCCGCAGTGGTCGAAGTGCAGGTGGGAGTTAATAACAATATCGATGTCCATTACGGAAATACCAGCGGCTGCAAGATTCGCCAGCAAGCGTGCCGGCTGGCCATAAATCTTGATCATGCGCTCGGAAAGCTTGTTGCCGATGCCGGTTTCGATCAGAACGATTTGCTTGCCGGTGCGAATCAGCAGGGAGTTCAGTCCCGCGGTGCAATAATTCTTCTCATCGGCCGTCACCTTGCGCGACCACAGGACTTTTGGCACGACGCCGAAAAATGCGCCGCCATCGAGGGGGTAAGTTCCGTCAGAAAAAATGCTGAGTTCGAAGTCGCCGAGCTTAATACTTTCCATGCAGTCTAGTGTGCCATAGCTGTGCTTCGTTCCTGTGTGGCAATCCAGTCGTTCACCTGAGCATCCAGCACGTCCAGCGGCAACGCCCCATTGCCCACGATCTCATCATGAAACGCACGCAAATCGAATTTCGCGCCTAATTTCTGCTTCGCCTCTTCCCGCAGCTTGATAATTTCCAACTGCCCCAGCTTGTACGCCAGGGCTTGGCCCGGCCACGCAATGTATCGGTCAACTTCGGTTTGAATGTTCGGCTCATCCATGGCCGTGTAGCGATGGAAGTACTCGATCATCTGGTCGCGCGACCAATGCTGGGCGTGCACGCCTGTATCGACGACCAGTCGAATGCAGCGCCACATTTCATTTTCCAGTCGGCCGTAATTGCTGTAGGGGTCGTGATAGAAACCGACTTCTTTGCCCAGCCTCTCGGAATACAATGCCCAGCCTTCTGTGAAGGCAGTGTAATCGCCGTTGCGGCGAAAGGCCGGCAAGTCTTGCATTTCCTGCGCAATGGAAAACTGCAGGTGATGTCCGGGAACGCCTTCGTGATAAGCAATGGCTTCAAGATTCAGAAGCAGCCGGCGTTCCGGATCCCACTCGTTCACGTTGATTCGGCCGGGGCGAGAGCCATCGGCCGCGCCTGGGGTGTAATCCGCGGGAACAGAATCTTTGGCGCGGTACGAATCCATGGGAACGATGATCAATTTATTCTTGGGCAGTCTGGCAAACAGCTTCGGCAGCTCGCCCTCCATCTGCCGCGCGTATTTCGTGTAAAGATCAAGCAATTGTTGGCCGGAGGTTGCGTAGAGGGCGCGGTCTTTCTTGATGTGCTCGTTCAAACTGGAGAGGTCTTTGAATCCGAGCTCGTGTGCGAGGGCGAGCATTTCAGATTCGGTCTCCGCCAGTTGCTTCAGGCCGATTTCGTGAATCTGATCGGGGGTGAGATCGGTAGTCGTCATCTTGCGAATGGCGAAACGATAGCGCGCGTCGCCATCGGGGAGCGACCACACGCCAGGTTCGCTGCGGCCCTGGGGTGCATATTCATCACGTAGAAAATCTGCGAGCTTGTGATAGGCGGGAATTGCATCGCGGTTGACTGCCTCCGCAATTTCGGCGCGGCGACGATTCTGTTCAGCTTGAGAAAGTGTGGAAGGAAATTTCTCCGCCGGTTTATCGAAAGGGCTCGCGTCGGAGCTGGTGTTGGCGATTTCCTGTGCCTGCCGGGCAGCTTTTTCGAGCAGGTAGCGAGGAGGCATCAGCTTGTCGCGCATTCCCTGGCGCATGTTGCCAATGATTTGGTCGAAATACTGAGGGACTTTGTGCAGCCGGGAAATATAGTTGTCGTAATCCTGCGCATCGTCGAACGGCGTGAGAGAAACCATGTCGACCAATTCTGTGTGTGGTCCTCCAAACTGGTTGATGGGCATCTCCCAGGGCTTGAACTGTGCGCTTTCGATATCCGTGCGCAGATTACGGATCATCAGGCTGCGGCTCAGAGCATCTTGAGCAGATAGACCAGTAGGATCAATCGCCTCGAACTTTGCCAGGAACGAACGGCGTTGCTCTAGATCGGCCGTGTGCGCCTGTGGCGACTCGTCCGAGAAACGGTCGTTATAGCGCTTGTCTCCCAGAGAAGTGGCGAACTCGGGGTCATGGTGCAGTTCATATTGCCATTCTTCTTCGAAGAACGCCTTGAGTCGTATTTGGCGGCTGGCCACATCAGATGTCACCGTGCCTGTACTCTGGCCTGAGGCCGGCAGCAGCGTAGCGATGATTAGCAGAAGGGAAACGGGGAAAGCTCGCATGTGGATCGTCTCTGGGCGAACCATTATCGGAGAATCAGAAGCAGATCACAAATAGCCATCTGCCGGCGTCATCCTGAGCGCAGCCGTTTTTCAGGCGGAGCGAAGAGCCTGCCCTGAGCCGAATGGCGAAGGGATCTCCAGGGCCGCGATCCTCCCGGGGAGATTCCTCGCCCCGCCGGCGAGAACGCGGGGCCTCGGAATGACGCCCCTTCGATAGCAATTTCAAATCCAGGCACTGCCTCGGAGACGATTTTGAAAGCGCATTTACCGTTTCGTCTTCGCCGGTTCTTTTTCGCCCACGCGCTTACTCACCTCGAACTTCATCTTGCCAGCTTTCTTGTCGGCATCGATGACGACGTGATCGCCGTGCAGGATTTCGCCATCGAGAATCTTCATTGCCAGCGGGTCCTGAATCAGCTTCTGAATGGCACGCTTCAGCGGGCGGGCTCCGAAATTCGGATCATATCCCTGTGTGAAGAGCAGATCCTTCGCCGCATCGGTCAGCTCGATCGAAATTTTGCGCTCGGCGAGGAGACGGCGAACATCTTCCAGCCGCAGCTCGATGATTTTCACCAATTGTTCTTTGCCCAGCGGACGGAAAACGATAATGTCGTCCACGCGGTTCAGAAACTCTGGCCGGAAGTGGCTGTGTAGGGCGTTCATCACCTGTTGCGAGGCCTCGTCAAACTCCTTCTCCGAGCTAAGTGCCTCGCTTTGCAGAAATGAAGAGCCGATGTTCGAGGTCATGATCAGGATCGTGTTCTTGAAGTCAACGACCCGTCCTTTGCCGTCGGTGAGGCGGCCGTCATCCATAATTTGCAAAAGGATGTTGAACACGTCCGGATGTGCCTTCTCGATTTCGTCGAAGAGCACGACTGCATAAGGCCGGCGCCGTACCTGCTCGGTAAGCTGGCCGCCTTCTTCATATCCGACATAGCCAGGAGGCGCGCCAATCAGACGGGCCACCGAGTGCTTTTCCATGTATTCGGACATGTCGATGCGAAGCAGTGCGCGCTCGTCATCGAACAGGAATTCGGCAAGAGCGCGGGCTAGTTCGGTTTTGCCCACGCCGGTTGGACCGAGGAATATGAACGAGCCAATGGGCCGCTTGGGATCGCTCAATCCAGCTCGCGACCGGCGAATAGCGTTGGCCACGCGCTCGAGTGCGGCGTCCTGGCCAACTACGCGCTGGCGCAGGCGATCTTCCATCGTGACCAGCTTTTTGACTTCGCCTTCGAGCATTTTAGAGACGGGAATACCGGTCCACTTGGAAACGATCCGCGCCACGTCTTCTTCATCCACCTCTTCCTTCAGCATGCGCGATCCGGACGCTTCCATTTGGCTAGTGAGTTTATCGATTTCAGCCTGCGTACGCGGAACTTCGCCGTACTGGATTTCCGAGGCCCGGTTGTAGTCACCGTTGCGGACCGCAGCCTGCTCCTCGGTTCTCAGCTGATCGATTTTTTCCTTCAACTGTCGAATGCGCGTGATCGTGTCTTTTTCTTTCTTCCAAACTGCCTTCAGCGTGTTGGACTTCTCTCGAATTCCGGCGAGTTCTTTTTCGATCACAGCCAGGCGCTCGCGCGAATTGGGATCGTCTTCTTTTTTCAGCGCCTGTTTTTCAATTTCGAGCTGAGTCGCGCGGCGCTCGAGTTGATCAATGTCTGTGGGAAGCGAATCGATCTGAATACGAATCGACGCGGCCGCTTCATCAATCAGATCGATAGCTTTGTCGGGCAAAAAGCGGTCAGAAATATACCGGTGCGAGAGCGTGGCCGCGGCGACGAT
>JASIEN010000639.1 GCA_030045935.1 Candidatus Sulfotelmatobacter sp. | reverse complement strand
CGGACCTGGCCGGTGAGGTTCGAGGCCATCGAGTTCACCGAGTCGGTCAGGTCCTTCCACGTACCGGCCACACCAGGCACAAGAGCCTGGCCGCCCAGCTTGCCGTCTGTACCGACTTCGCGGGCCACGCGCGTTACTTCGGCGGTGAACACGCTCAGCTGCTGAATCATGGTATTGACGATATTGGCCGAGCGGAGAAACTCACCTTCGAGTGGACGGCCATCCACGTCGAGTCGCACTGTTTGCGTCAGATTGCCTTGAGCGACGGCGGCAATGGCACGTGTCACGCCTTCTGTTGGCCGGAGCAGGTCTTCCACCAGCGTGTTAATGGAAACTTCCATTTCACCCCAGGCGCCACGGGATTCGTGAAAGCGCGTGCGCTCGCGCGTTCTGCCTTCTTTTCCCACGACCTGCCCAACGCGCTTCAATTCCTGAGCCATTTGCTGATTGGCAGCAACGATAGCGTTGAAGGTGTCGGCGATTTTGCCGGCCAACCCTGTCCACGAGCCGGGCAGGCGCACGGAAAAATCACCCTCGCACATAGTTTGCAGGCTGGCCAGAATTACGCTGAGATCCGCCGGGGCTTCCGCCATCAAAATAGAAGAACTTTTATGCCCGTTGCCTGACTGCTTCTCAGGTCCAGTGCCCGCTTGCTTCTCTTCAGGCGCACCGTTGGCAACGGCAACCGCTGAATTTTGGGGACTTCTTTTCATGACCTCATCCTCTTCGGGAATCGGTTTTTTTGCGCTTTGTGGCGCACTGCGAGCGACCAGTGTGTTTGTTGTTGGCACTGACATCCAAAAACCCGCATCTGCAGTCACACCCAGCCAAACCCAAGTTGCCTCCCAGAACGAGCAGGGAGGCCAGGTTGCGAGTCCTGTTGTAAGTCAGCATCGGCACAGAAAGGACGTAAGCAGGCAATACGCAGAGTATTCGTATCACGAAAGCTGCAAGGATGGCCCTAGGGTGTTTACTGTACCGGCAAGGCTTTCGAGGACCTTTGCTGCGGCCGGCCGGGGATGTACTCGTCTGTATTCACATTCCTTGCAATCGCTTTGCCGGATCTCTAAGAAAGTCGGCTTTGAGATGCGCCATTGAACTACTCATTTTCCAGCTACTGTGATCCCCGTATGTCCCGCTGGCCATGCGGGCCGATAAGGGGGGAATTCCCAATCAGATCATCCACAAGCTCACGGGCGCGCTGGTGTATTCCGTAGACGGGTGTGCCTATCAAATACGTTATTTGTTGACGCATCCCGAGTTCGCCAAACAACTCGGCCACAACGGACGTGAGCAGGTCAGAGAAAACTTCCTGATGACCACTAATGTGCGGCGCTGGCTTCTTTTACTCCGGATTCTGCTCGCAGGGGCAGGTAAATGAAAGCACAACACTCAGAACTACTGACCGTGAGGCTTCTGGATAAGAAGCATTGACGGGTAAGGGTGCCGAAAAAAGGGCAGCCCGGAAGAAAAAATGCCGGCTGCTATGCCACATCACGCTCTTGTACCAACATGCTGAAGAATTCGTCCACCAACTCGGCGTCCCACAGCCCCTGGCGGGCTTCTTCACGCATGGTTTGTGCAGCTTCCTCATGCGACAAGGCAGGTTTGTAGGGGCGCTCGGTAACGAGGGCATCGTATACATCGACAACCTGCAAGACTCGAGGCAACAGGGGGATTTCGCCGGCGCGCAATGCGTCAGGATATCCGGAGCCATCGGAGTGTTCATGATGATGGCGAATAATTGGCAGCACCAGGCGCAAAGATTTCAACGGCTTGCATATATTCTCGCCCGTCACCGGATGCTGTTTCATGATCGCCCATTCCTCCGGCGTGAGTCGCGGCGCACTTTTTTTCAAAATCGCATCCGGAACTGCAATCTTTCCCAGGTCGTGCAGATAACCGCCGCGGCGCAACGCCAAAATCGAATCTGCATCCAGCCCGAGATGCCGGCCCAGTTGCGCCGCCTGGGTCGCCAAACGCTCGCAGTGCCCCTCAGTGTAGGGATCGCGCCCTTCCACGATCAGGCCTAATGTGCACAGAACAGAATCCACAGTCTCCAACTCATCGGTGAATTCTTTTACGCGCAGCAACGATTTCACTCGTGCTGTCAACTCTTCAGCGAGGACTGGCTTATTAAGAAAGTCATCCGCTCCGGCTTCAATGCCCTGCAATTTGTCCGTGCTGTCGGTCAAACCCGTAATTAACACAAAAGGGATCAGACGCGTCGCGGGATCGCTCTTGACAGTGCGGCACAAATCATAGCCCGAGCGGCCGGGCATCTTGACGTCCGACAAGATCAGGTCAGGAGGCCGCTTCCGCAACTCCGCTTCGGCTTGTTCGACATTCGAAGCCGTTACCACGTCATAGCCCCGCAGCGTGAGCAACTGGCTCATCAGTCCAGCAATGCTTGCCTGATCGTCAACCACCAGGATCCGGGGCTGACGGCGCGGGAATAGATTATTCATCCCTCGATCAGAAGCTAGTTTCCGGGAGGAAGTTGTCCGGTCATCTGAACTGACAATTATGGGAATTTCGCGCGTGAAACTCATGGTACTTCCGCAATTCTACTGCAGACCCGAATGCAAAGTGCAAGCTTCAGGCCGTCATTGTGTCATTTTTTTTAACCCGAGGGGCAAAAAGAAGTTGCCCGGTCATGGAAACTGAAACACATGGCCAAGCCGATTGGCCGGTGTTCTGTTTTGGGACGATTTACGCAAAAATGCGAGCTGCAGTGATGCCTTCACTTGTCTCGACAGACGCTTCCTGCTTAACCTGCCTTATTAATACAGAATGTCGCTCCAAACCCTCAGACGATCTTTCAGCTATGCCTTGGCGCTGTCAAGTCTTGCTGCCGCCGCGGCACCCAAGACTCACGTCATCACTTTTGGCAAATGGAGCACAATTCAATATCACAGCGACGCTGATGATAAGCCGCTTGCCTTGAGAATTCGGCCGCTGCTTGTGGACGCACGAGTGAAGGACTTTACATTGGGTGCGATTCATGACGTTACCGATCGTCTGTTTGTGGTGCAACGAGCTTTCCGAGTCAACGACAGTCTGCCTGAAGACCCCGCGCCCCACTGGCAATGGCAGATTGGAGGATGGTTGCTCGTCGACCGTACAACTGGCCATGTTTCGCCGCTGCTTCTTCCCGAGTTCGACGCTCTCACGTCGACGCCAAGCTGGTATCGCGATTATGCAGCGTATTGCGGCGTCTCTGAAGACGGGAAAAAGATCTTCGCGGTGGTCGCACAGATCGGACGCCGCAAACCCATTTTGAAGAAGCTGCTGATGGAAAACGATCCGAATAAGAAAGAAGAACCCAGTGAGAAAGAAGTTCCCGACACTTGCTCCACACCGAGTTGGGAACGGTCCCCGGCGCGCGTCACTTTTGTCTCGGGTGGCGCTGCCAGGCAGACATTCGCAATCCACGGACACATCGTGGACCTGCTTCCGGAGAGTCAAGACGAAGACGACGAAGCGGCAAAGTAGTTCTATGTCTTGATCCGCAAACATTCAGCGGCACAAATGGCAGCACCAAAATCGATCCTTCCTTTTACCCTGCTTCGATTGCCTGTGCTTCGGCTTGCTTTTCGTACATTCCTTCGGCCTTCGTATCTACCTTGGCACTCGTGACCAGAATCACCGAAAGCACCACTACCGCGCTGCCGGCCACAATAAAACGATCCACGCGCTCGTGCAGGATGAGCCATCCCAGAAAAACAGCGACCACGGGATTCACATACGCATAGGTCGACACTTTGGATGTGGGCACATGCTCCAGCAGCCAGATATAAGCGGTATATCCGATCCATGATCCGCACACGATGAGATACAGCACCGCGCTTGCGCCCCGCAGGTTCCAGGCCGCATGGTGGAAGTCCCCAACGATCCAGGCCAATAGAAGATTAGTCGCGCCTGCCGCCGTGACTTGCCAGCCGGTGGCGCTGAAGATGTCCATGCCAGATTGCCAACGCTTGGCGAGAACGGAACCCAGTGCCCACGAAAACGAACCGCCGAGCAAGCTTAGCGAAGACCATAGCTCGTGCCGGCCGAGCGCCGAAGTCGCCTTCAACTCTGGCCAGAACAAGACCAGCAGTCCGATAACGCCAAGCCCCAGGCCGGCTTTGCCTCTAGTTGAGATGCGATGATGGCCCAGGAGCAACGAGTCTAATACGAGGAACCAAAGAGGCGTGACGGAAATGATCAGCGCTGCCAAGCCTGATGGTACGGAAAGCTCTGCCCAGGAAAGAGTGAGATTGCCGCCCATCAACAAGAGGATCCCCACCACAGCAGCAAGTGCAATTTGCCGCGCCGAATAACGTACCTGGCGTCCCGTAGCAGCGCACACCGCGAGCATGACGGCGCCGGCAATTGAAAATCGCAGACCGCACATCAATGCAGGAGGAATGCTTTGCACGGCGATATCAATGGCAAGATAGGTCGAGCCCCAAAACAAATACACGAGCCCGAAGGCAAGCATGACTGCAAAACGGCTTGGACGCGGCGATGTGCGCATGGCCGAAGCAAACACTACAGGAAGGCTCAAGATATCAGACTCAGTAAACCGCGGGGAGATTCGAGAATTCCGAGGATCGTTTGAGCGTAAATCTATTTTTCAGTTACGGAGTCGCGATATCATCGCAGCGCGAGGCCAGCCTCGGCAGAAAAATCGATGGGAGCAAACTGCCCAGCCTGAAACTTCGGGTATGCAGCCGCCGCTATCATAGCTGCATTATCGGTCGACAGCGGCCGCGATGGAAAATACACGGGCAGGCCTTCTTGAGCGCTGTGCTGTTCAAATGTTGTCCGCAGCTCGCTGTTCGCTGCTACTCCGCCAGTGACAAAAAGAGTAGCAATGTCATAGGCGCGGGCTGCTGCCAGAGTCTTACGCACCAGATCGGTCACAACCGCGCGCTGGAATGACGCGATCAGGTCGAGAGTTTGTCGGTCGGAATTCTCGAGATAGTCTTCAATTTTGGGTTTTGCAATTCCTGAAAGCGCTTTGCGGCGGGATTCGATCGAAGCCTGCAAATTGTTTTGCTCAACATAACGCAACACAGCAGTCTTGATTCCGCTATAAGAAAAATCAAAGCGCTGGTCGCCATCCGCTTGCGGCGTTCCTTTCACCTTACGCCGGTCCTGATGCTTGATTTGCGCAGGCAGGAACTTCACCGCATGCGCGTCTCCATGCGGGGCGAGTCGATCGATGATGGGCCCGCCGGGATAGCCCAAGCCCAGCAATTTTGCGACCTTGTCGAAAGCCTCTCCGGCAGCGTCGTCGCGCGTGTGGCCGATGTTCTGGTAAGTCCAGCTTTCATTTTTCTGCTTGGCCAGATAAAGGTGCGTATGGCCGCCGGAAACTACCAGTGCCAGCACCGGGAAATGCAGTTCGTGATTGCCCTTTTGTCGCTCCTCGAGCAGCACCGCGTGGATGTGCCCTTCGAGATGGTTGACGGCGATCAGCGGCTTTTCCAGCGCGAAAGTCAATGCCTTGGCATAACTGATGCCGACAAGGAGGGCTCCCGTCAGGCCAGGGCCCTGAGTGACCGCGATCGCGTCGACGGAATCGTAAGTCCGGTTCGCTTCCGCAAGCGCCTGCCGCACAACCGGCACAATCGCACGCAGATGCTCGCGCGAGGCGAGCTCGGGAACCACTCCGCCGAACGGTTGGTGCGTGGCGATCTGCGAGGCAACAATGTTCGAGATCAGTTGCTCGCCAGAGCGCACAACAGCAGCGGCAGTTTCGTCGCACGAGGTTTCGATGCCGAGAATGTAGGCGTCAGGCACAGGTTAAGTATAGTCGGGCGCGCAGAAGAGAATATTGCCGTGCAATCGATTGTCGCCTGCCCGCTATGAAAAATTGTAAGGTAGTACCAGAATGCTGCGCTTGTTCGCCAACTCGATGATCACCACGCTCCGTCAGCGGGGCTTTCTCGCTTACCTGGCTGGCGGATGCGTGCGCGATCTGCTGTTGAAACGAGAGCCAGCCGATTATGACGTGGCCACCAGTGCCACTCCTGCGCAAGTAATGGAAATCTTTCCTGAAGGTTATGGCGTCGGAGCGCAATTTGGAGTCGTGCTTGTGCCGGCGCCTGGCGAAACGGGAAAAGGCGAGCACAACTCTCGCACGATTGAGGTTGCCACCTTTCGCAGCGATCACGGCTATTCCGATGGGCGCCATCCCGATGAAGTGCGGTTTACCCTCGATCCGCGCGAAGACGTAATCCGGCGCGATTTCACCATCAACGGCCTGATGCTTGATCCGGAGACGAATGAAGTACTCGACTTCGTCGGCGGGCGCGAAGATCTAGAGAACGGAATTATTCGTGCCATCGGGGAGCCGGAGAGGCGCTTTGCCGAGGATAAACTGCGCATGCTGCGTGCCGTGCGCTTCGCGGCGCGATTTGATCACCAGATTGAAGAGCAAACACTCGTGACCATCAAGAGGCGTGCCCGGGAAATTCAAGTCGTTTCCCGCGAGCGGGTCCGCGATGAACTCACCCGCATGCTCATCGAGGGACGCGCGCGCCGAGCATTTCTGCTGCTCGATGATACAGGTCTGCTGAAGGAAGTTTTGCCCGAGATCACGGCGATGAAAGGCGTAGAGCAGCCGCCGGAATTTCATCCCGAGGGCGATGTGTTTGTGCACACGCTCCTGTTGTTGGAGTATCTGCCGCATCTCTGCCCGCTAACGCTGGCTTGGGGCGCGCTGCTGCACGACGTCGGCAAGCCGGCAACATTCCGGCGTGCAGCCGACCGCATTCGGTTTGACGATCATGTGGATGTTGGTGTCAAGATCGCGGAGAATATCTGCGCGCGCCTGCGGTTTTCGAACGACGACACGGCACAAATCCTGGCTCTCATTGACAATCACATGCGCTTTGGCCACGTCTCGCGCATGAAAGAATCGACCCTAAAGAGGTTCTTTCGCCTGCCCGGATTCGATCAACACCTTGCCTTGCATCGCGCGGACAGCCTGGCCAGCCACGGCAATCTGGCAACTTACGAATTCGTGCGGCAGAAGCTCACCGAAACTCCGGTGCAGAACCTTCGCCCGAGACCGCTGATTACCGGCGATGACTTGATCTCCGAAGGGTATCGACCCGGGGCACGATTCCGCGAGATTCTGGGCGCAGTGGAAGATGCGCAGCTCGAAGGACGATTGGCGTCGCATGAAGCGGCGCTCAAATTCGTCAAGAGCAGCTTTCCGCCGGATCGACTGTAAGCATGAGACCATGACTTCTGCGGCGAGTGCTAGAATCGTGGCCTGACTGGAGACATGAAAGTCACCGAAAAAGACGTCGTCTACGTCGCCGACCTCGCAAACCTTGAACTTACGCCCGAGGAGCGCGCAGGCATGGTGCGCGATTTGAATTCGATTCTCGAATACGTGGACAGGCTCAATGCACTCGATACAACAAATGTTGAGCCGATGGCGCAAATTCCCGAACGCTTCGGCGTCGATGAATCGCGGCAAGGAAGCGAAAGATTCTTATACGCAACCCGCGACGACGTGGTCGAGGGGCTGCGGAAATCCTTGTCACAAGAAGAAGCGCTCGAGAACGCACCTGATGCCGATGGAACATTCTTCCGTGTACCCAAAGTGATAGAAAGATAGGCCCTGCTACGGTCGCGAAGCTCCTGAGTTTGAGGGCCGAATTAATCGATGATCCAGCCGCCTCTCACCATCGATGCCGTCCGCTGCGCCATCCAAGAGCGCAAAACAACCGCACTCGCGCTCATGGAAGACCACTATGAGCGGATTGAAAAAATTGAAAAAGAAGACGAAGCGATCGGAGCGTTTCTGACCGTTTGCCGCGAGCGAGCCCTGGAAGCCGCAGACCGCATCGACCGGATGGCCGCCGAAGGCAAGCCGCTGCCTCCTCTGGCTGGCGTTCCAGTCGCAATCAAAGATGTAATGTCCACGCGTGGCGTGCGGACTACGGCGGCGTCGAAATCTCTCGAACACTACATTCCACCCTTTGACTGCACAGCGGTCGCCCGCATAGAGGCCGCGGGGGCCGTGGTGCTGGGCAAAACGAATTGCGACGAGTTCGCCATGGGCTCGTCGAATGAAAACTCGGCATTTCGGCCAGTGCGCAATCCGCGCGCTCTCGATCGTGTCCCGGGAGGATCTTCGGGAGGCTCAGCGGCGGCAGTTTCGGCAGACATGGCAGTCGCAGCATTAGGCTCTGACACGGGTGGCTCCATTCGCCAACCGGCATCTTTCTGCGGCGTCGTCGGATTGATGCCCACTTACGGCCGTGTCTCACGTTACGGGTTGATTGCGTTCGCATCATCGCTCGATCACATTGGTCCCATCACGAAAACTGTAAAGGATGCAGCAAGAGTTCTTGGGGTCATTGCTGGCCGCGATGCAATGGATTCCACCTCCGCCGATTTGCCCGTTCCCAATTATGTTGCTGAACTGGAAAAATCCGCGCGTGGTCTAAAGCTTGGTGTAGCGAAAGAATATTTTGGCGAGGGACTCGACCCTGAAGTGCGGCACGCCGTGGAATCGGCAATCGACAAACTGAAATCTCTTGGCTGCGAGGTCGTGCCGGTTTCGTTGCCGCATACACCGTACGCCATCCCTACGTATTACATCATTGCAACGGCTGAGGCCTCGTCTAATCTCGCCCGTTATGACGGCGTGCGGTACAGCTATCGCGCGCGTGGAGTAAGGTCACTTTCTGAGATGTATCGGCGCAGCCGCGACGAAAGTTTTGGAGCCGAGGTGAAACGCCGCATCATGCTGGGGACTTATGCGCTCAGCGCGGGCTACTACGACGCCTACTATCTGAAAGCGCAGAAAGTGCGCAGCCTGCTGGCACGCGACTTCGAAGACGCGTTTCGCAAAGTAGATGCGATCATTACACCAACCAGCCCGACGCCGGCGTTCCGCTTGGGAGAAAAGTCGAACGATCCTTTGGCGATGTATCTGGCGGACATTTACACCGTTACGGCAGATCTGGCTGGCATTCCGGGCATCTCTATTCCGTGTGGCGAGACTCGCGACAAGTTGCCGATTGGGTTACAGATTCTCGGCAGACATTTTGATGAGGCAACAATTCTGCGCGTGGCCCACGCGTATGAACAGGCAGCCTAGAAATCCGCAGACGTACTCGTACGAAGCTGGCCAATCGATGCCAGACTGCAACTCTAGATCGGTTCATAATAGCGCTCGCCGACACAGGAGCGGCACAGCACTCGCCCGCTCATTCGAACCTCGCGCCGGAAGCTGATCCCTTCTCCGCATTCATCACAGACGACGCGCTCGCCCTTATATCCGGGGAACTCTTCCGGCGGCAAGTCGACTTTTACCCATTGCGTAGTGAACAAGTCGTCGTCGGCGATTTCACGATACGCGAGCATCTGCTGCTGATTCTTGTCGGAAATCTCAGGGTGCATCTGCCGCGCCAGCCCCTTGGAAGATTCTTTGGCCGCAATGCGGATCGCGCGGCCCGAGTTCACATCCACAAACGTCGCCGCAACTTTCCCCCAATCCCGAAATTTCAGTGCGCGCTTGCCCAAACGACAGCCCGTGACCACAGCGACGGCATCCGTGGCACAGCGGTCGATCTCGACGAAGGTCACGAGCCGCTTGCGGTCTTTGCCCTGCGGATCGTCGATGCCAAGTTTCTGCAATCCCAGCATGGCGAGGCGCACGCCGAGCACCTGACCGGCGCATAGATGACCATGCGCTTGCTCAGCATTACGAAGATATTCGTCGAGGGACTTCATTAAGAGGGCTGTACCTAGCTTTCAGCTTAACATTCGAACGGGGTCACTTCCTTCGCCAGCTGATTCCGTCCTTCGTATTCTCGATAGTGATGTTTGCTGCTGTGATTGTCTCGGCCCGGAGAGCGTCTGACGCCTTAAAGTCTCGGGCCTTACGCAATTCTTGTATCCTGTCGATCCTGCGCTGTATCTCAGCATCCGTCATTTGGCCCGACTGTACGAATTCCTGCAGTTCCGAACTGATGTCCTTTTCTCTTCCTTCGCTCATCGCCCAGTCGAAGACAGTTTTCATTTTAGGGCGGTCATCATCCGCCAGAACGGCGAAAACTTGATCAAACTTCTCAAGCGCCGCCAGCAGTGGCGCGACATCCTCTTTTTTTACCTTGCCGGCATCAAGGGCAGAATTTGCTTGGCGCACCATCTCAAAAATTGCGGCCTGCGCCTGAGCAGTATTTAGATCGTCTTCCAGCGCCTCGCACATGTGTGTAATCGTCTCGCTCGCCAGCATTCGCATCTCAGGAGTGCAGCCGGACGGAAAATTCTGCCCCGACAAACGCTGGCGAAAATTGCGCAACCGTTCCACCGAAACGGCGGCCTGCTTGAGTCCGTCGAATGTAAAGTTGAGCTGGTTGCGATACGGAACTGACGCGAGCAGATAGCGAATTGAGGATGGCTTGTATCCTTTTAATACGAGATCGCGGAGAGTGTAAAAGTTCCCCAGACTCTTCGACATCTTCTCGCCTTCGACCAGCAGGAAGCGCACGTGAAACCAGAAGCGCGCGAATGTCTTTCCCGTGAGCGACTCGGATTGTGCGATTTCGTTTTCGTGATGCGGAAAGACCAGATCTTCACCGCCGGCATGCAAGTCGAAGCTTTCGCCGAGTTCCTCCATCGACATGACCGAACATTCGAGATGCCAGCCAGGCCGTCCCGGCCCAATCGATTCCTGCCACGACGCCTCGCCCGCTTTCGGCGCCTTCCACAGCGCGAAGTCGCGGGCGCTGTCCTTGTCATATTCGTCCACATCCACGCGCGCGCCGTCGAGCATCCCGCTGAAATCTTTCTTAGAAAGCTTACCGTAGGCCGGAAACTTCGCGATGCGAAAGTAATAAGACCCGTCGTCAGTGCGATACGCAATGCCTTTGGCCAGCAGTTTGGCGACGAAATCCGCCATCTGGGAAATGTGCTCAGTGGCGCGCACCAGGTGCGGCTGCTCGATGCCAATCATGGCCGCATCTTCGATAAAAGCTTTCTCGTATTTCGCGGTATATTGCTGAACGCTCACTCCGTCGCGCGCGGCATTGCGGATAATTTTGTCGTCAACGTCAGTGATATTCATCACGTATTGGACGCGGTAACCCAATTGCCGCAGAAAACGTTGCAGCATGTCCACGGCAATAAATGTGCGGAAATTTCCGATGTGGCCGTAATCGTAGACCGTCGGCCCGCAGGCGTACATGCGGACTTCCTTGTCGCGCAAAGTCTGAAATTCTTCCACCTGAGCCGACATCGTGTTGTAAAGGCGTAAAGGCATATCAGAATTTGCGAGCGCAGAGACGAACCCTGAATTTTAGGTGGACAGGAGAAAACGGGTCAACACGTCTATGCCGTTTTCAAGAAAATTCTCCGCAGGTTCGATCACGAAATGCTGCGCACTCCGGCAGGAGGGGGTACGGCGCCCTCGTGCGCATGGGCACGCAAACGGTTCTGTACGAGAAAGACGTAATGCACGGCGGAGATAATCGTAAAGGCGAATGTGGCTCGCAGAAAAACCGTGCGGGCGATCCAGATCCAGCGCACCGGCTTCACGCTCAGCAGCATCACAAAAAACACGGCGGCGATCTGAGAAAAAGTGTTGGCTTTGCCGAAAATGCTGGGGCGAAAATTGCGCAAGCCGGCGATGGCGAACAAAACCGCGCTGGCAGCAAGAATTGAAATGTCACGGCTGAAAACCAGGACCGTATACTTCCACGGAATTCCCAACGCCGGTCGCGCGTTGTGCAAAATGGAGAGCACCAAAAACATCGTGCTCAACAAGAGCTTGTCCGCGATGGGATCGAGATATTGCCCCAGGGTGGTCTGCTGATGCAAGCGGCGGGCCAGCAGCCCGTCGAGCCCGTCGCTGATGCCTGCAATCACGAACAGCACCAGCGCCCAGAAATAATGCCCGTCGACCAGTTCGATAACGATGAAAGGAACAAAAATCAACCGCAGCAGCGTAAGCTGGTTGGGCGCCGTGAAGATTTGCGAAATCTTCATGCGCTGCCCCCGCTGGTGGCACGTTTTCCCGCACGAGTCGCAAGTGAGAACCCGCCTTGGGGTTCTGGCACATGTGAGCCAAGCAATTCTGCCGGATCCCGGCCTGTTTTGCTCGAAAAGCGTTGCGCCAGGGAAGGGAGACCGCCGTCGGGCAAATCGAGCTCGATGCGCTCGATGCGGTGCATGGGGAAAAAAACCACGGCCGGACTGAATTGCTCGCCGTCTTTCACCATCTGGACAAAATCCTCGAAGCCGGCCAGCTCCATTCCGCTCATGCTCAGGCCTTCGGGTGCCAGCGCCAGCACCATGCCCCAAAACTTGTCGCGCGGATTTCCCAACGTCACCACAACTATGCAACCGGGCGCGAACGGGCTGCGTTGTGTGCCTCGAGGATCCGCCGCCTGAGCATGATCTTTGCTCATCTATACGATTGTCGCCGCCAGAACTGGAAGTTTGCAACAGCCAGCGCCAAGTTAGTGTCGCTAAACAGCAAGAGAGGATACGCAATTGCCGCAAACGCCCATCGACCGTTAGAATTAAGTCCTGTTGTCCCCGTTATAGGCCCGTAGCTCAGTTGGTCTAGAGCGCTTCCTTGACACGGAAGAGGTCGATGGTTCGAATCCATTCGGGCCTACCATTTTTCAGCGCGCCGCGCCTCGCTGTGCATCAAGCGCTATGGCCGATCCCTCCGATGCCCGGCTCAGGAGAATCAAGGTCGCGGTCGCGGTCGCTCTATCATTTGTAGCAGGTTGTGTCGATATCATCGGCTATATCAGTTTTGGACACGCCTTCACCGCCCATTTGACCGGCAACACAGTGCATTTAGGACACGGTCTTGCCGAAGCAGACTGGGTGGAAGCGAGCCAGGCCGCCGCGCTGATCGGGACATTCGTTGCCGGCTCAATCTTTGCCCGTGCTGTGATCGAAGCAGGCTTGCGTTGTCGAGCACGCAGCATTGCCGTCATTGGCCTGGTTTTGGAGGAGTGTTTGCTGGCAGCGGCAGTTTTCAGCTGGCGTCACAACGGGCTCTCGCTGTTGTTCCTGGCCGCGGCAATGGGCGTGCAAACAGCGGTTCTAACCAGAGTCGGTTCTCTCACCGTGCATACCACATTCGTTACCGGCATGCTCAACAAGCTGGCGCAGTTGCTTTCGCAGGTGTCGTTTCTTACCTATGACCTGATCCGTGGATCGCCGTCCGCGAGGGACTTGCGAAATAAGACCCTCGCCGATTCAGCTTTCATTCTGAGCGTTTGGGTCGCTTACGCAATGGGCGCCGTTATTGGCACTGTGAGCCGATCGCGCTGGGGAGTGGCCGGGCTTTGGATGCCCATTGGTGTAGTGGGTCTGGTTGCTCTGATTGACCTGGCCGCTCCGTTGGCCATCGAGGAGGAACGGGATGTCTCCGAACGTTGAGGCTTCTCTGTGCCCGCTTATTCAGAAAGCTGCGCGTGCCACCGGGAGGGGGCAATACAGGGTGTGCCCGAGGGCGCTTGTTGCGTCTATCCGGCACTCACGGTTTCACTTCAAAGACGTTGCCAGGCGCATCGCCTCGGCCGGAGATCGTTCCGTAGGGGTCACCCGAACTGCCCAGTCACTCTTTATTGGACTTTTCGTTCCTGGCTCGTTGTGGTTATCGGGCTCACTTCATAGACTGTGCCGCTATACTCAGCCCCACCCCAGGGGGTCACTCCATAGAGGTTACCCGAGCTGTCCAAAATTGGATTAGATAACGTACCTTGCCCGTCCGGGCCATTGAAGTTCCACAGGAGTTTGTATTTGTGCGTGGTGCCGCTTACTGCAATCTCGAACACGGCTCCATAGGCTCCATATTTTCCGCAATTTTCGCAGCCACCGGGGTTATTCGGTGTCGTACCGTAAATGCTGCCCGCAGAGTCTACGGTCACTCCTGCCCAGGGATAATCGCCGGTTTTCTCAGAAGTAAAGGAGTGGAGGATCTCTTCCTTGTAGGTTCCAGCATCCTTTCCTGTAGTCATAGGCGTCAGCTTCCAGACGGTTCCCTTGTGTTTCCTTCCGCCGTGAACGGTCGTTCCATAAAGATTGCCGGCGCTGTCGAGGGTCGGCGCGGAGTAAGGATCGGCCCCATCCTTAGGCCAGCCCGTGAAGGCGTGAATCACCGTTGGGGTCCAGACTCCATTGACAAGGGACAGTTTGAAGACGTGTCCCTTCCGTTTGCAGTCTACCCCGTAAAGACTTCCCGAGGCATCGACTGCCAATCCAGCGCTAAACCGAATGCACTTGGAGGAGTAAATCACCTGTTCAGTCCAGCCGTCGCTCCCATTGGGAGACAACTCGTACACTGACCCGAAGTTGTGGGCGCCACCGAGAGCAGTGCCGTAGAGATTTCCCGAGGAATCCCAGATGAGACCGCTGAAAGGCGATGTGGCACCATCGGGTACGGGTCCTCCGAAGTTGTAGAGTACGGTCTCACACCAGCCATTGCCGGGATTGGTGCCGCTTGGGCAGCCGCCTAGGGGTTCAGGGCTGAGCTCGAAGGCCACGCCGTCATCATATATGCCGCCATTGAGCGTAGTGCCGTAAAGGTTTCCCGAGGTGTCGAAGGTTACATAGGAGTAGCTGGGATTGCTTCCCTCTACACACTCGGGACAAAAGCTGAAGAGCACAGTCTCGCACCAGCCATTACCTTGGTTGCTGCCGCTTGGGCAGCCGTTTGCCGTTTCTGGG
>JASIEN010000638.1 GCA_030045935.1 Candidatus Sulfotelmatobacter sp. | reverse complement strand
TGGCCACCGTGTTAAACGATTAACAACGAGGATAAACAGTAAGCATTGTGCCCCGAGACTACGTCATTCCGAAGCCCCGCGCTTTCACCAGCGGGGCGAGGAATCTCACGCCTTTGGGTTACCGTGTCGGGAGATCCTTCGCTCCGCCTGAGGTCCCTCCCCTTCTGCCTGCGCTGCGCTCGGCATTCAGGGTTCGGGATTTCGGCGCGCGGCTTAGCTTGTAGCCTGCCCTGAGCAAGCGAGCGAAGTGAGGCTGTCGAAGGGCCGCACAAACGCCTCAAGCTACGCTCAGGATGACGCCCCACAAACACTCTTATGCTTAAGCCGCGCACGCCATCCGGGCAGCTTCGATTCCATCCAGCGCGCGCCGGAGCATTTTTGCCGTATCTTCGGCGGCGGCCAACGCCCCATAGGCTGCCTCAGGATTTGAAGCGATTCGATCTTCCAACTGCTTGCGCCAGACGTTGGCATGATAAACATCGGCGCTGCTGTGCAATGTGAAGTAGGCCCGGGCCTTGTCATCGGCACCGTAAAGCTCGCGCAGGCCACGCTCTTTTTCTCTGGCGATGCGCGGTACCTGCGATTCATAAACATAAAACGTCGCCAGCGCTTCTTCCGGAGTTCCCTCGCTTGCGATCCGGTGAAAATGCCGGATCAGCTCGCGAACTTCCGCGACGGGCAAATGCCACCGCATGTCCCGGCGTGCGCCCATACCTTCGGCGAAATCAAGCCACAGCTCGGAGTGGGGCACAGCATCAGTTGCGAATTCAGCGGAGAGTCCTTTTTCATCGCACATGTTGGCCAGAACGGCGCGGCGCAGGTCGCCCTCGTTCAGGCGCAGCGCGAGTTCAGCCAGATAAGACGGAAATGCTTCCACATGATGATAGTAATGGCGGGCATACTCGCGCAGGTCTTCGCGAGTCAAGTCTCCCGCCGCCCAAGCCTTATAAAACGGATGGCAGAGCAGGTCGTACTTCGCGATGGATGCTTCCAGTCGGTCAAAAAATTGCGCGGTAGTCATAAGGCCTCCTGGGACTTGGTACGACAGAATACTATAAACCGACTTTTTGCGTGAGCCAGTGATGCTCATCACGCGCACTGGTGTGAAAGTGTTGCGATTCTAAGCAGAATTGTTCTTACTCGTAAGTTGTTAGAATAGTGGATGATGGCACTTCGAGCCGAGATGCAACTTTTGCTGGCACTGTGGGCATGACCCAGTTTACGGAACAATTTGATGTGGTTGTGGTCGGCGCCGGCCATGCCGGGTGTGAGGCCGCCATGGCCTCTGCCTGCATGGGCTTGAAGACCGCCCTTTACACGTTGAACGTTGATCTGATCGCGCAGATGTCGTGTAATCCTGCGATCGGAGGTATCGCTAAGGGACATCTTGTGCGGGAAGTCGACGCGCTTGGCGGCATCATGGGCGAAATCACTGATGCAGTCGGCATCCAATTTCGACTTCTGAATACTTCGCGCGGCCCAGCAGTCTGGTCGCCGCGGGCGCAGTGCGACAAGCAGGCGTACCGACTGAAGATGCGCGAGCTGCTCGAGTCGCAGGTGAACCTGAAGATCAAGCAGGCGGAAGTGGCGGAATTGATCGTCAAAGACGATCAATTCCGCCATCCTGAGCAGAGCGAAGGATCTCCCGGCCGTCGCATGGTGCGCGGGGTTCGTCTTCGCGATGGCCGCACGGTCGGCGCGCAGGCTGTCATCATTACGACTGGAACATTTCTCAACGGCCTGATTCATTGCGGCGAGCAGCAGTATCCGGCGGGGCGTTCAGGCGAGCCGAATGCAGTGCTGCTCGGCGAAGCACTGAAGAAGCTGGGGCTGCGGGGATGCCGGCTCAAGACCGGAACGCCTCCGCGGCTCGATGGCCGCACCATTGACTGGTCGAAATTTCCCGTGCAGCCGGGAGACGAAGATCCCACGCCGTTCAGCTTCCGCACCAAGCGCGTGGCGCACCATGATTCGCAGATGCCCTGCTATATCGCGTGGACCACGCCGGAGACGCACCGCATCATTCGCGACAATGTGCACCGCTCGCCGATGTTCAGCGGGCAGATCAAGTCGATTGGGCCGAGGTATTGCCCTTCGATTGAAGATAAGATCGTCAAATTCCCCGACAAAGAAACGCATCAACTCTATCTCGAGCCTGAAGGCCGCAACACGCACGAGATTTATGTCAATGGAATGAGCACGTCTCTGCCGGTTGAAGTGCAGCTTGAGATTTTGAAGTCTATTCCCGGTCTTGAGGCGGCGGAGATGCTGAGGCCCGGTTATGCCATCGAGTACGACTCGATCGATCCGACCGAGCTCGAGCGCACTCTCGAAACCAAGAAAATTGCGAGACTTTTTCTGGCCGGGCAGATCAATGGAACTTCGGGATATGAGGAAGCCGCATGCCAGGGATTGATGGCTGGCATTAATGCGGCGCTGAAGGTGAAGCGGCAGGAACCACTTATCCTGGATCGTACTGAAGCATACACAGCGATTCTGATTGACGATCTCATTTCGAAGGGCACGAACGAGCCTTACCGCATGTTCACGTCGCGGGCGGAATTCCGGCTGCATCTGCGCATCGATAACGCCGACCGGCGGCTCACACCGCATGGAAGACGCGTTGGGTTGATTTCGGATGAAGCATGGAAGGATTTTGAGAGCAAGCAGGCGCGGTTGGAACGCATGAAGCGATTGCTGGAGGGAACGAAGTTTACGGTGGAGATGCTGTCGATCTTGAATGACACGGGAGCTAGCGAGCTGCCCTCGCCTGGACGCTTCGACTCCGCTCAGGACAGGCAGCCGGGGGCGGCTGTCCCTGCGTGGACAGTGCCGGATTCAGCGGTCGGCTCGACTTTGGCGCAATTGCTCAAGCGCCCTGAAGTCACGGTTGAGCAGCTTGTGACCGTGTTGCGAGAACTTGATGCAGCTTTCTTTGTACGGGAAGAAATCCGCGTGAATATGCGCGAATCCGCGGCCAGACTTTCCTCCGAAGTTCGCAATGAACTCAAGTCGGTCGAAACTGAAATCAAGTACGAAGGCTACCTGCTGCAACAGCAGCGCGCCATGGAACGGCTGAAGAAAGCCGAGCAGCGCGCGATTCCCGACTGGTTCGATTACCGCTCGGTGAGCGGCCTCTCGCGCGAAATGATGGAAAAGCTTACGCACGTGCAGCCGAGCACGCTGGCGCAGGCTTCGCGCATCCCTGGCGTGACGCCGGCCGCGGTGTCGCTGGTGAATGTGTTCATCGAAATTCAGGCCAAGAGGCGTGAGCAGGCGGACGCGCTCTGAAGGCTGTCGAGGACCGGAGCGACCATTTTTACTTTTCGTTACAATGCCACATTGGTCCAGGATGTTAATATCTGCCGCATGTCTCAGGAATCATTGCATATTGACGATCAGCCGGGAACGCAAGCGGGATGCCGAGTTCTGCGGCTGAGCGGTCCGCTTGTCGTTACCACCATTTTCGGATTTCAGTCATTCGTGCGGGCTGATATGTCACAGTCACTTATTATCGATTTTTCCCACGTTCCATACGTCGATTCCGCGGGCATCGGGGCGCTGGTGGGAGCTTATGTGAGCCGGCAGCGTGTTGGAAGGACATTGGCGCTGGTGGGTGTGAGCCAGCGCGTCCGGCACGCGTTGGAAGTTACGAGGGTGGAGCAACTTTTTCAGTTCTTTGACTCTGTCAGCGCGGCTGAGGGCGCAGCTGTCGCCTAGTGGATTTTCACGCCGCTGAGGGAATGCGGTCCTTAGTGCATCATCTCTGCGAACGGGGAACCGGCAACTGCGAACAGTTATCGGAGTGATTTCCGACACGCATGGGCTTCTACGGCCTGAAGCCGTTGAAGTCCTGCGCGCGTCGGATCACATTATTCATGCCGGTGATGTCGGCTCACCGGCAATTCTCGAAGAGCTTCAGAAAATCGCTCCGGTCGCTGCCATTCGCGGCAATATCAACAAAGCCGCATGGGCGCGCAAGCTGCCGCAAACAGAAGTGCTCGAAATCGCCGGAACCTCCATCTACATTCTGCACGACCTCGCCCAGTTGGATCTGAAGCCGAAAGCCGCTGGATTCTCAGTCGTTGTCTCTGGCCACAGTCATATCGCCAAACAAGAGAAGCACGATGCCGTTCTTTACTTCAATCCCGGCAGCGCAGGACCGAGACGGTTCAACCTGTCGGTGAGCATAGGCAGGCTCTACATCGAAAACGCCATTGCCCGCGGCGAAATCATAGAGTTGTTAAAGCGATTCTGACAGACTGCCCGCCATTGCTACAATCGGCATCAGTGTCCATCCAATTTGAGATCGAAGCCAGCGCCGGTTCTGCGCGCGCCGGCCGCCTGATCACGCCCCATGGAGAGGTCGAGACACCCGTGTTCATGCCGGTCGGCACGCTTGCTTCTGTCAAAGGCGTGCCCCAGGACATTCTCGAAGAATTGGGCGTTCAGATTCTCCTCGGCAACACGTATCACCTTTATCTTCGTCCGGGAGTTGAAACCATCCGCCGCTTCGGCGGGTTGCACGGATTCATGTCGTGGCCACGCGCGATTCTGACCGACTCCGGCGGCTTTCAAGTTTTCAGTTTGAGCGACCTGCGCAAAATTACTGAAGACGGCGTGACGTTTCGCTCGCACCTTGACGGCTCATCGCACTTTTTCACCCCCGAGCGCGCCATTGCCACGCAGATTGCTCTCGGCGCAGATATCATCATGGCATTCGATGAGTGCACGGAATATCCCGCCGATCGCGAACGCACGCGCGCCTCGATGGAGCTAACGCTCCGCTGGGCCGCGCGCAGCAAGAAATATCTTGAAGAGCACAAGCACGAAGTGCCGTGGAAGTACCCAATGCTCAGTACTCAGTACCCAGCAAGATCGGCCGTTGAACGAATGACGGATCGCACTGGAGAACGTGAGTACCGGGTACTGAGTACTGGGTACTCGGCCCATGCTCAGAACCAGACCCAATCCCTCTTCGGCATCGTGCAGGGCGGCATGGAACTCGATCTAAGAAAAGAGTCCGCCGAGCGCACAATTGAAATTGGATTTCCCGGCTACGCCATCGGCGGACTCAGCGTAGGCGAGCCTCGCCAGCGCACGCGCGAAATCGTCGAAGCCACGCTCGAGCATCTTCCCAAGGACAGGCCGCGTTACCTGATGGGCGTGGGCACACCCGCAGAGATTGTGGAATACGCCAATCTCGGCATCGACATGATGGATTGCGTTCTCCCGACTCGCGCTGCACGCCATGGCCTGCTGTTCACCTCTGAAGGGAAACTTTCCATCAAGCAGGCCCGCTACGCACAGGATCCTAATCCGCTCGATCCCAACTGCTCTTGTCGCGCGTGCCAGCGCTATTCGCGCGCGTATCTGCGACACTTGTATTCTTCTAATGAATTGCTGTCCCAGGTGTTGAACACCATCCACAACCTCAGCTTCTACCTTGACACCATGCGGCGGGTGCGTCATTCTATTTCACTTGGGGAAGAGTCCCGTTTTCTTTCTAGCGTCTGGTCTCGATCGAAAGCGTAGACCCTGCCTGGAGGACCTTCCCGGATTCAAGCCTGAGCGGTGCCTTAAGCGGTAGAACGATCCGGCCGGAATCGATCAGAAATCCCGACGTAGAAGACTGGCTGGCGCGAGTGTGGGTGGAGGCGCTTGTTCGCGCGGGCCGATAAGACGCATGGGCAGCAAGAGATCGTATTATGAACACACAATTATTAGCGATGCAGGCCGGCAATATGGGACTGTTGGGCGCGGCATTGCCGTTCATCTTTCTGTTCGGAGTGTTGTATTTCGTCATGATTCTGCCGCAGCAGCGGCGCCAGAAAAAATGGACGGCCATGCTCGACGCTGTCAAGACGGGCGATAGGGTCGTTACCAGCGGGGGCTTGCGCGGAATCGTCGTGTCTATAAAAGATGATGCCCTGCAGTTGCGTGTGCCGCCCGATAACCTGCGGCTGGAAGTGACGAAGGCCTCCGTTGTGTCGGTCACCACAACGGATGAAGAAGCAAAGGCCAAGGCAAGTTGAGTGACTATTTGTCGGGATCTTAATTTAGGCGTCATTCCGAAACCCCGCGTTTCACCAGCGGGGCGGGGAATCTCAGGCAATATGACTTCATCGGTCGGGAGATCCTTCGCTCCGCCGGAAAAACGGCTTCGCTCAGGATGACGCGGTCAAAGCGGATCAGTTCGTACTTAGCTGGGATCTACTCATCATGCAAAAAAACCTGTTCTGGAGAATGATCGTCATCATTGCCACCCTGCTCGTCTTTTTGTTCGGGATTTTTGGTGTCCCGCAGGGCTTATCCGGCACAGCGCTGAGGGATGCGATAGCCAACCGCATTCACCTCGGTCTCGATTTGCGCGGCGGAACCCACCTGATCCTGCAAGTCCAGGTCAATGATGCCGTCAATGTTGACGCCCAGAATGCAATCGAGGTCCTTAAGGAGCAGCTCAACAAGAACAAAGTCGCATTTTCTGATATTTCCCAGCCCGATCCGCAAAACAATCCCGACAGGATTGTGATCAAGGGTCTGCCGCCCGATGGCCGTAAGACCTTGATGGATGTGGCTTCCGAGCGCCTGTCCGAATATAACGTCAGCTCCGGCGCGGAAAATATGTACACCCTCACGATGAAGCCGCAGAATCTTACCGAGCTGAAAAACAGAGCGGTGACGCAGGCCATTGAGACTATTCGCAACCGCATCGATCAGCTCGGCGTAAGCGAACCGACCATCCAGGAGCACGGTCTCGGCCAGTATCAGATTCTCGTGCAGTTGCCTGGAGTCGACGATCCCGGCCGCGTGAAAGACATCATGCAGTCCACCGCTATGCTGGAAATCAAGCAGGTAATGGGTGGACCTTACTCCAGCGAGCAACAGGCGCTTCAGGAAAAAGGCGGAGTTCTGCCGCCGGATGCGATTCTCCTTCCAGGCCACCCAACTCCCGGCGCGCCTCCTGATCAGCAGGCGTGGTATCTGGTTTCGCGAGCTTCAGCGGTCCGCGGCAAAGATCTGCGCGACGCCCAGCCTAGCACTGACGAAAACGGCCAGCCCGACGTGCAGTTCACGCTGACCGGCGAAGGAGGGCAGCGCTTCTACAATTTCACTTCCGCTCATGTTGGCGATAGCCTGGCGGTAATTCTCGACAACAAGGTGCAGGAAGTAGCCAATATTCACGAGGCCATTCGCGACCAGGGCCGCATCAGCGGCGGCAGCATGACCCAGCAACAGGCCAAAGATCTCTCCATGATTTTGCGCTCTGGCGCGCTGCCGGCCGGCATCAAGTATCTCGAAGAGCGCACGGTTGGCCCGTCGCTTGGCACCGATTCGATTCGCCACGGCGTCACCGCAGCCGTCATCGGCATGCTGGCGGTTCTGGTTTTTATGCTGATTTATTACCGCGCGGCTGGAGTGAACGCCGATGTCGCACTACTGCTGAACTTAATTATTCTGCTCGGCTTCATGGGTTACTTCGAAGCCGTGCTAACGCTGCCAGGAATTGCCGGCGTGATTCTCACGGTCGGTATGGGCGTCGACTCCAACGTTCTGATTTTTGAGCGTATCCGCGAAGAGGTGCGCAATGGCAAAACGCCGCCGTCGGCTGTAGATCAGGGATTCAGCCACGCCTGGATAACCATCGTCGACACGCACGTGACCACGATCGTTTCGGCGGCAATCTTGTTTATCTTTGGTACCGGTCCGGTAAAAGGATTCGCCGTGACGCTGACCTTCGGTCTGCTGGCGAACCTGTTCACTGCAGTTTTCGTCTCCCGCGCCATCTTCGATTGGGTGTTAAGCCGGAAGGGACGCGGGGAAGCGTTGAGCATTTGAGCAAAAGCAGGTTTCAAAGTTTCAGAGGTTTCAAGGTTTCAAAGTTAAGATTCGGACGCAGCTCTGTTCACTTTGAAACCTTGAAACTTTGAAACCCTGAAACTTTGCCTTTGAAAACCTTGAAACTTGGAGTTCGTCTTGGAGTTCTTTCGCAATACTAATATCGACTTCCTCGGCAAGAAGTGGTACTTCCTTGCTTTCTCTCTCGTCTTCAGCGTGGCTGGTGTGCTCTCCATGCTGTTCTGGCACCACATTCCTTACGGTGTCGACTTCCGCGGCGGAACTCTGGTTTATGTGAAGTTCTCGCACACCCCCAACGACAATGCCTTGCGGGCCGCCATGGATACCGCCGGCCTGCACAATGCCAAGATTCAGACCTACGATGTGCCTTCCGCCAACAAAGTTCTCATCGATCTCGACGTTCGCGAAACCAGCGAGCAGGCGCTCGATCAGGGCAAGGCGAAGATCATCAACACGCTTGAGAAAAATGTTCCGGCTGGCAAAGTCGACCTCAACAATGCCCCGTTGCTGACCATCAAGAACTACCTGATGGATAAAGACCCCATGCATCTGGGCTCCGATGCCGACCAGAAATACACCCAGCAAGCCCAGGCCATTCTTGATGTCCGTGACAAAGTGAATGGCGGCGTGCTGAACTCATTTGACCAGTTGAAGGGAACGGTCGATCCTGCTGTGGTTGCGTCTCTGCCCGATGGCTTCTTCCTCTCCGATTTCGGTGTCTATAACGTTGAGATCGTTGGCCCGCAGGTGGGGGCGCAGTTGCGCAAGCAGGCTTTGCTGGCCACCTGCTATTCCCTGGCTGGAATGCTGGTCTATCTCGGTTTCCGCTTCGAATGGATTTACGGCGTCGCCGCCGTGGTTACCGTTTTCCACGATACATTGATCACGGTAGGCGCATTTTCGCTGCTCAATAAAGAAATCTCCCTGACTGTCATCGCGGCCATTCTTACCCTGATTGGTTACTCTAATAACGACACGATCGTGGTATTTGACCGTATACGCGAAAACATTAAACTCATGCGGCGCGAAAAGCTGTCGGAGATCGTAAACCGCAGCATCAACCAGACGCTAAGCCGAACCATCTTGACAGCGGGCTTAACCTTCCTTACCGTACTTGCACTCTATCTATTTGGAGGCGAGGTGCTCCGTGGGTTCAGCCTGGCGCTGGTCATCGGCATCCTGATAGGAACCTACTCGTCGATCGCCATCGCGGCCCCGATTCTGGTGGCCTATCAGGATTGGCGAGTAAGCCAGGCAAAGCGCGCTACGGCAATGCCTGTGCGCACCCGGTAAAATGCCGATGGCATTGGCGTCTGGCATGGAATTAGCCTTTTGGCGTGGACATTTGTTAAAAATGCGCCCAAAATGAGGGCGCCATGGTGTTTCCTGGGTGGGGCAGTGCTTCGCAGCCGATCCCACGAGGCGTGCCATTGTGACGGGAGCAAAGGAGAACTGGCCGGTGTCTAAGTTTCTTTAGGGAGAGTCCGTCTATGTTTGAAGATAGCCTGCTGGAATCCGGCGGCCGGTTGAAAACCAAGAGGGGAAGAACAACCGCCGTCGCCATCGTGCTTGAGGTCCTCGCGATTATTGTTATGGTGTTGATCCCGCTGATCTTCACCGAAGCCCTGCCGAAGCAGCAATTGATGACATTTCTAGTGGCCCCGCCGCCACCCCCGCCGCCTCCACCGCCGGCTGCCGCGCCGGTCCACGTTGTCAAGCAGATTCAAACCGATATCGTGAACGGCCAACTGCGCACGCCGACCAAAATTCCGCAGAAGATTCAGATGATTAAAGAGGACGAGGCCCCACCGGTCATGGCTACTGGCGGGGTCGTGGGCGGCGTCCCCGGCGGAGTTCCCGGCGGCCAGATGGGCGGCGTGATCGGCGGTATCATCAGCTCGACGCCGGTGGCCGTGCCCAAAGTCGCCACCCCGCAACGCGTGCGCGTGTCGCAGGGCGTTTCCCAGGGCCTTTTGGTTCACAAGGTGAACCCAACCTATCCGCCGCTGGCGAAACAGGCCCGCATACAGGGACAGGTCGTGCTGCACGCCGTGATCAGCAAAGATGGCTCCATAGAAAACCTGACACTAGTCAGCGGACATCCCATGCTGGCGCCTGCGGCGATCGAGGCAGTAAAGCAATGGAAATATAAGCCCTACCTGTTGAACGGGGAACCGGTCGAGGTAGACACGGAAGTGTTAGTCAATTTCACACTTGCTGGAGGCTAACCACCTTCGAGGTGCGATGCGGTCTTGATAGTCAGCCCTCCCTCCCACCTTGTGGGCGGGAGAGCTTTCCCGTCGCCCCATGTTTCATTTCACTGAATGAAAGAATTTTGGTGTTGTGCGCACTTCTTTTGTCCAGTTTGCCAGAGGCGAAAAAAGCGCATCAGAATCAGTAATAACAAGTTCCGAGGAGGAAAAAGCAACTCATGTTAGCAGCTAACTTCGCAGCAGCAGTTCTCGTTGGAGTACCCCGGGCAGCCGCCTGGATTGTCCAGGAAGGCGGCGCAGTGGGATGGGACCCAATCTCGCTATGGAAGCAGATGGGCATCATAGCGAAGGCTGTGGTCATCATCCTGTTTGTCATGTCAGGCTGGTCGATCGGTGTCATGATTGACCGCGCCATGGCATATAGCGCCGCGCGCAAGCAGTCGCGTGCTTTCGCTCCGGCTGTCGCCGGCGCATTGCGCGATGGCCGTATCGACGAGGCCATCAAGGTGGCCGAGCGCAACAAGAAGAGCCATTTGGCCAAGGTGGTCACCGCCGGCCTGATGGAGTTCAAGGCCCACCAGGATAGTCCTGGCGCAATTCCCGGCGAGACGATCGAGGCTTCCAAGCGCGCTCTTGAGCGCACGGAAGCCATCGTTCACGCTGAGCTCAAGCGCGGGCTGGGCGGTCTGGCCACAATTGGCTCGACGGCTCCATTCGTCGGCTTGTTCGGCACGGTGATGGGCATTCTGAACGCGTTTAAGGGTATTTCCGAGCAGAAGGCTACCGGTCTGGGCGCAGTTGCGGGCGGCATTTCGGAAGCTCTGGTGACCACGGCTTTCGGTCTGCTGGTCGCCATTCCTGCCGTCATGATGTTCAACTATCTGACCGGCCGTGTGGAAGCATTCGACGTCGAGATGGATAACTCCTCGAGCGAACTGATCGACTACTTCCTCAAGCGGCGCGACGTTGCCGCTCGCAGGTAATTGCGGCGGACACGCGAAGACGGCGCTACAGTCGAAGTGAGTTGTGCCCCGGCGCTGGTATCGCCAGCGCCGGGACCTCCCGATCCTGTCGCGCAAGGTTCGACGGCAACCGGTCCACTACTTGGCAGTTGCCTTTGGAGATCAGATTATGGCACTTGCAAAACGAGATGAAGGTTCAAAGGTCAACTCAGACATCAACGTCACGCCCATGGTGGACGTGATGCTGGTGTTGTTGATTATCTTCATGGTCATCACGCCCATGCTGCAAAAGGGCATTAGTGTGGACATGGCAAAGGTGAACAATCCCACCCCCATGGAAGACGCCGATAAAGAAGACGCCTTGCTGGTTTCCGTGATGCGGGATGGCACCGTCTATTTCGGCGCCGACAAAGTGACCGTCGACAGTTTGACCGGCAAGGTGAAAGACCGCCTCACCAACAAGGTGAATAAGGAAGTTTATTTGAAGGCCGATGCCCGTGCCCACTACGGCAAAGTGGTTGAGGTTGTGGACGCAGTGCGCGCCGCAGGAGTTGATGATTTGGGCTTGCTCACCGAACAAAGAAAGACCACCACCCCAGGTAAACCCGCGGCTCCCGCGGCCGGGCAATAAAGGAGATTTCTTATGGGAATGGCAGTTGGCCCGAGCGGTGGCCAAAGCGCAAATATCAACGTCACTCCGCTCATCGATGTTCTTCTGGTGCTGCTCATCATTTTCATGGTGATCACGCCACTGACGCCTAAGGGCCTTGATGCGCTGGTTCCGCAGCCGCCTCCGCCCAACGCGCCCAAGAACAACACTCCGGATCGCACTATCGTTGTGCAGCTAATCGATCGCGGCTCGGGCCAGGAACCCGGCTTGAAGATCAATCAGGAAGATGCTACCTGGGACAACCTGCAGGGCCGTCTGGCTGACATTTACAAGACACGCGCAGAAAAGGTTATGTTCGTTAAGGGCGACGACAACATTCCTTTCGCTGACGTGGCCAATGTGATCGATATTGCACATGCAGCAGGGGTAGATAAAGTCGGCCTGATCACGGCTAAGATCGAAGCCGGCGGCTAAACCAGCCGCAGGGTCGCGGTGTTGTGCGCTCCGGGCAGCGACGTCCCAGCGGAGCGCTGTTTTAGAATCAAATGCCGGCGCTTGCCCTGAGCGAAATCGAAGAGTCCGTCTGTTGTCGCGGGGGCGTCTCGCCCCCGCGCTTTGTAGGTGCAAAAATCTGGTTTTTTCTAAGATTTGCCCGTCGCTTCAGACAACGATTTGCCTTTGGCCGCTTGTCAATTCCATACGTCTGGCCTAGGATGCTTTCTTGGCAAGGGAGACTTATACCGCAATGAATAAACTCTTACGACTGCTGATGCTCATGGGCGTTGTGTTCGCCCTGTTTTTCTCCACAGGCTGCGATAAACTTCGCGCCCGCGATCAGCTCAACAAGGGCGTCACCGCTTACAAGAACGCAAAGTACGAAGAAGCCATAGATCACTTTCAGCAGTCCGTGGCCCTCGATCCCAAGTTGATCAATGCCAAGATGTATCTGGCCACTGCTTATGCGCAGCAGTACATCCCCGGCGTCGACACGCCCGACAACAATAAGAATGCCGAGGAGGCGATTGATCAATACAAGCACGTCCTCGATATGAGCGCTCCACGCGAGCAGAAAGTGAATGCCGCCAAGGGCATCGCCTCGCTGTACTACAACATGAAGAAATTCGACGATGCCAAAAAGTACAACCACATGGTTTCGGAGTTGGATCCCAACGATCCCGATCCTTACTACTCGATCGGCGTTATCGATTGGGCCGAATGTTACCCCGTGCGCATGGAAGAGCGGGCCAAACTCGGTCTTAAGCCGGATGAGGAGCTGAATCCCAAAAACAAAGAGCAGAAAAAGGCCTGCGAGTCACTGAAAGCCAAGAACTGGCCCGCAATTCAGGAAGGCATCGACAGCTTGAATAAAGCCATCCAGCTCCGCCCCGACTACGACGATGCGATGGCCTACCTCAACCTGATGTACCGTGAAAAGGCCGATGTGGAGTGCGACGATCTTGCCGCCCGCCAGGAAGATCTGAAAACCGCCGACAGCTGGGTGGATAAAACTCTGAGCACGAAAAAAGCCAAGGCGGAAAAACAGCCCGGCGCGCAGGGTATCACTCTCGATCAGCAGAAGTAATCGGGAGAGTAGCTTTGGAAGAATCAGATCGAAATGGGCGGCTGACCGGAGTGGCCTGCTTTTTTGTGGAGAATTCTTCTTTGCGCGCTCTGTGACATTTTCTCTGCGATCTTTGCGGTTTAAGGTTTTTGAAATCAATCTGGCGAATTACCGGTCTCCTCGCGAAGCCCCTCTATTGCAATCTCGCACCAGAAAATATTTTCCCCATACTTCCTTGGCGCCGGACAGCCGAACTTTACCAGCTCTTTTTCCAATTCCGGCGCAGAATCCGCAATCCATCCCGCTGAAAACAGCCAAAGCTTCGTTTCAACGCCGACCCCGTATTTCGCCACAATGCTTTGAAGCTGACCCGTAATCTCGACTCCACTAAATCTGAATTCGTTCGAGCTGGGAGAAATCACCGAATAAGCGCCGCACTCCGCTCGGAACAGCGGCTGCATGGGCAGAAAAGTCTGCACCACACCGTGACCGCAAACGTAATAGCCGAGCAGCAACGCGCTCTGATAATCGGCAATCACGATCGCGCCCGGCGGCGCCGACCGCCGGAAACTATCCACTGCTTCCCGCATCAGAAGGCGTGCGTGATCCTTGGGGCGAATTCCGGGTGGCGGAGCCGGGAAGAAGTTGCACACCAGTAGCGCGATTGTGACGCCGAGGACGAGGCACCAGAATTTTCGATTCAACCAATAGGAAAGCCCATAGCTCATCGCCGCGACCGTGAAAGGAAACAGAAAAGCCGAATGTCGCGTTCCGCCATAGGGATATTTCCCCAGCAGCGCCGGCACCCAGTTCACCACGAAGCTGAATACAATCAGAAGAGCCAGCCCGCGGGAACCGGATCCCGATTCCATGCCGCCATCTCTTCCCCGCCATAAAAGGACTAGGCCGCAGAGAAACGCCAGCAGCCCCAGGCTTCCAATCAGGCCGTGGCTGAAAAAGTAAGTGAAGACTTGCAGGGTCTTCGCCGCCGTGAACACAATTGCATTCTGCTCGCCCGGATGAAAGACGAATCTGCTCAGAAAGGCATCGTACTCGCCTCCCAGCATCGATCCTTCCCGCAATCTCAACAGGTGAGTCAATATGAAATATCCGCCGATTGCCACTCCGCCAACTTGCCCCGCTGCCCACGATGCCGCCAGCGCCGACCGCTCCCTAAACGGATAAAGACGAACCAGCAAGTAGACTCCCATCAAGAAAGCGAACAGAAGCCCCGAATAATGCACCAGCAGCGCGCCGTAAAGCGAAAGAGAGTACAGAAGCATAAGGGAGGCAGAGTTCTCGCGAACCGCCCGCTCGGCAAGGTACAGGCATGCTGCCATAAAGAACAGCAGCAACGCGTATTGCCGGATCTCGGCTGAGAGTCGAATGAACGCTGGAGAAAATGCCATCAGCAGCAATCCCAAAAAAGCTGCTTTTCGGTCCATTACCAACTTGAGCCAGAGGTATATGAACCAGCAACATGCCACTCCAGCCAATGCTGACGGCAGACGCAGAATCAATTCCGAATGACCGAGCCCGCGCCAAGAGTAAAGCAACAAAATGAACAAGGGGGGATGCGCATTGGTAAGGGCTGCCTTGTAGGCGAGAGCAAGTGAAGGCTGACTGGCCTCCACGAAGTGCATAGCCTCATCGGGATTCAGGAAGTACGCTGCAGCTTCGTATAAGCGTGCCGCGAAGGCCGCCAGCAGCACCAGCCCGAGCAGGAGGGGAGAATCGAAAGTCAAGCCGTCAATTCCTGGATTCCCTGCTGAAGGGTGAGCCTGCGGACGCGCGCCGGTAGCCGGATTTCCAGGAGAAATCATTCTGAAACTAGTGAGAAAGGTCGATCATACTATGCCGAAATGTGCCGGGCTTTCACTGGTGCAATTTGCCTGTCATCCTGAGCAAGCTTCTTTTGCGCAGCGAAGGATGTGGGCCAGCCGCGCGATGCGGCGCTGCCTTTTGCGCCGTTATAATCGCGCGCTTGGCTGGCTTCCTCACCAAACTGCACCACTACCCAGGTGCGCTGGTCCGCTTCACCGTCGCTTGTGACATCTGACCTTGCTTTTCAGTTCGCAATGGGCAGAAGATAGTTGCCGCACTGGCCTTTCGCTGATGTTCAAGAAAATCCTTATCGCCAATCGCGGTGAAATTGCTGTTCGCGTCATCCGCGCCTGCCATGAAATGGGCATCGCCGCGGTGGCAGTCTACTCCGATGTCGATCGCGCTTCTCTGCACGTGCGAAAATCCGACGAAGCTTACCCCATCGGTGCGGCCGCCGCAACCGAATCGTATCTCAACATTGCGAAGATTCTCGACATTGCAAAACGCTCCCGCGCTGACGCCATCCATCCTGGTTACGGATTCCTCTCAGAAAACCCACGTTTCGCTCGCGCCTGCGCCGATGCCGGAGTGAAATTCATCGGTCCTACTGCCGCTGCAATGGAAGCTATGGGTTCGAAAACCCGTGCCCGTCAGGCCATGGAGAAAGCGAGCATTCCCTTCGTTCCCGGCACCTCGCGCGGCCTGGAATCATTCGAGGAAGCCGCGCAGGTCGCGCAACACATCGGCTATCCAATCATGCTGAAAGCGGCAGCGGGAGGCGGCGGCAAGGGCATGCGCCTCGTCCATGCCCTCGACGAGCTCAAGTCCGCGCTGGACGCGGCACGCAGCGAGGCTGAGCGGTCGTTCGGCGATCGCGAGGTCTACATCGAAAAAGCCATCGTCAACCCCCGGCACATCGAAATGCAGATCTTGGCCGATGAGCACGGCAACACAGTCTATCTCGGTGAGCGCGAATGTTCGTTGCAGCGGCGCCATCAGAAGGTGCTGGAAGAAGCACCATCCCCCCTCGTCGATCCTGATATGCGGCGCAGGATGGGCGAAGTTGCCGTCCGTGTAGCCCAGGCCGCCGGCTATACCAACGCCGGCACGGTCGAATTTCTCGTCGATCAGCAGAAAAATTTCTATTTTCTCGAGATGAACACGCGCTTGCAGGTGGAGCACCCCGTCACGGAACTGATCACGGGATTCGACCTCGTCCACTTGCAGATTCGCGTCGCCGCAGGAGAGAAATTGCCGTTCCGCCAGGAGGAAATCAGTATTCGCGGCCACGCCATCGAGTGCCGCATCTATGCCGAAGATCCGGACAACAACTATTTCCCAAGCCCGGGCAGGATCACGCTGCTGCTGGCGCCTTCCGGCCCTGGTATCCGACGCGACAGCGGCATGTACCAGGGGTGGAACGTTCCTCTCGACTACGACCCGCTGCTGGGCAAGTTGATCGGCTACGGCACGGACCGCGATCAGGTCATCGCGCGGCTGATGCGCGCTCTCGACGAATATTTTGTAGGCGGAATCAAAACCAATATTTCTTTGTTCAGGCGGATTCTGAGCGATCCGGAATTCCGCGCCGCACGCCTCGACACCGGCTTCCTTGATCGCTTGCTGGAGCGCAGGGAGGACAAAAAATCCGACACTGCTGCGGCCGATGTGGCGGCGATTGCAGCGGGAATTTTCGCTGCACTTGGCACAAGCGCATCTGGATCGAACGGCGCCGCAGACGCTAATTCGCGCGGACAAGATGACAACTCAAAGTGGAAAGCGGCCAGCCGCCGTGAAGCCTTGCACTGAGACTGAGTACTGAGTACTAGTAAATGATCTACGACATAACCATCGACGGCAAGAATCATCGGCTGGATCTCAACCACGCGGATGGACGCTGGTCCTGTTTTCTCGATGGCCGCCCCATGCAGATCGATGCCGTCCTCGCCCGATCCGATGTTCTCTCACTCCGTATCGGCAACATGTGTTATGAAGTCAAGTCCGAGCGGGTTGCTGGAGACTTACATATCTGGGTTGGCAGCGCGCGCTTCGCTGCGGAAGTGCGTGATCCCCGCTCGTTGCGAAGCCGCACTCGCGCCGCCGACCATCACGGCCCAAGAAAAATTACCGCCGCCATGCCCGGCAAGGTCGTCCGCATCTTAGTAAATGAAGGGGAGGAAGTGGAAGCGGGCGCGGGGATCGTAGTGATCGAAGCGATGAAGATGCAGAACGAAATCAAATCTCCCAAGAAGGGAATCGTTCAAAAAATCCCGGTGAAGCAAGGCGCGGCAGTGAATGCCGGCGATGTTCTTGCGATCGTCGAGTAAACCACAACTCGATATGAAATTTGCACCATTTTCTTTGCGTGAGATGATTTCCTACCGAGATACTCTTACTTCACAATTCCATTGCTATCCAGCACTTGTTTGGCGTAGTAATTTTCCACTTTCGCCGAGTCACGCAGAAGCTCGTAGTAGGCGGCTTTCAACAACTGCTCGCGCCGGTCGTGTAATTGCGACCGGATCGCCTGCTGCACGCGCGGGTCGGAGAGATCGCGCTGTCCCGCCGGCTCTTTCGAAACCAGCTTCACGATGCGGAACCCGACCGTCTGTCTATTCGCCGGATTCACCACTGTGATGATCTGGCTATACTGTCCGGGTTTTAGCTTTAAAACTGCATCGCGAGTCGTCGGGTCGGTCGTACGCAAAGAGGACTCGGGAACTGTCCCCAAATCGCCTCCGTTGCCCGAAGTTTCGGGGTCTTCGGAGTAATTCATCGCCAGGGTTGCAAAGTCGTCGCCGCTGTCCAGGCGGTTTGAAATCATCTGGATTTTCTTGCGTGCATCGGCTTCGTTCTGTGCCTTGTTGTTCTGATTGTGCACTTGCGGATTGGGCACCGGAGTCACAAAAATCTGCGCCAGGTGATACTGCGGTTCGATCAGGTTGAATTCCGCCTTGTGCGCCGAGAAATAAGCATTCACGTCCTGATCGGTAACATCGATCTTAGAGGACACTTCTTTATTCATTACCTTCTCGACCGTAATCGAGCGGCGGATGTCGCGCTTGAAATCATCGAGGGTAATCTTTTTTTCTTTCAGCCGCTCATCGAATTGTTCCTGCGTGTAAGGGGACCTGATTTCATTGAGTTTGCGGTCGACTTCTTCGTCCGTAGCCAGCAGGCCGAGTTTTTCCGCCCGTCGCATGACCATTTCGTCGTCAATAAGCTGCCGCAGAATATTCAAACGCAGGACGGTCGCTTGCTCGCCGACAGGCGGTTGCTGTGCGCTTGCGACCTGATTGTCGTAATACTTGTCGACATCGGAGCGAAAAATCTTGCGGCCATCGACAGTCGCCATCACGTCGCCCCCGACGGGCGATTTGCATCCGAGCAGTATCATCAGGAGAAATGCGGCCGTGATGCCTGCCGTTCGCCGCACAATATAGGCATGTCTTTTCAAATGGACTCCCCTGGAACCTCGTTGGCTGCATCGAAGATGCGCCTGAATTGTATCGGAAAAGATGTTCCCAAACGCTTGCAATCTATTTGGAAGGTGCAGCGCCTGTATTTGCTTTCGCGTGTTCCGGGACCGGCACATTCGCTTCCTTCAGGGCACGATCCAGAGCGGCGCGCACAACATCGGCATGCACCGCGCCTCCATTTACAGCTTCGCCATTCACAAACATCGCCGGTGTGGAGTCTACCCCAACTGATTCAGCCTGTTTCATTGAGGCCGTTACCGCTCTCGCATCCTGCGCCTTCATACAGGCTTGCAGCTTGGTGAGATCCACGCTGTGTTTCTGAGCTACATTTGTCGTGATCTTGTCGAGTTGCTCAAAACGCGCCGCCGGAGTTTTTTCGTTGTTCACTTCATTCTGATTGCCATGAATGTAATCGGCAAAATCCCAATAGGCATCGCTGTTTTGCGCCGCCAGACAATTGGCGTCGACCGCCGCATGCATGGCCCAGGGATGAATCTCTACCAGAGGATAATCCTTGTAAACGAAAGTGACCCGGTCTCCGTATTCTTTCAGAATTTCCGGGAATAGTGTCTGGTGCAACCGCGAACAGAACGGGCACTCGAAATCATCGAAATTAACCACGATCACTTTTGCTGACTTCGCCCCTCGGGTTGGCCGTCCGTTAAGATCGATTTTGCTCATGGTCTCCGCGAAGGGGTCCTTGGTCAGGTCAAATTTCGTCAGTCGGATCAGCAATGAACGGTCCTTTGAGACCAGAAAGGTCAACTCCTGTTTCTTATCGCCGTTATCCACAGTCACTTTAAGAGCATCGAAGCCGGGAAATTCTGTGGCGGGCGCTGGCTCGCCAATCAGCACGTTATTTTCGGGAGGAATTCGATAATAAGAACGAACCTGCCGCTCAATCTTCTTTGACAAATCAGACGGAGAAGATTGGGCCACGCAGCCCAGACAAACTACGAGCAGAATGAAAATGCAACGCTGCAATGATGTCACGAAAAACCGCCTTGGATTTGGAATGTAGAAGATCGATTATCTCACAGCCACTGGCTGCACGCGGGAAGGCGCATGGCAGGCAGAATGACGGCAACCTCAGCCAACGGAATTCAAGATCCACGAAGAGAAGGCGTCGCCGATCGCGCTGCACGCTGGTTCTTTTCTCATCTGGCGCGCTTTATCAAATCTTCTGGCGCCAGCAACTTGTTCATTGAGCCGGAGCGGAAACCCTCCAGGTCCAGGGTCACAAATTTGAAGCCGAGAGCTTTGAAGATCCGGATGAACTCGGCCGCCATGACGGGATTGAGGGCGCGGTGCAGTTCCTCAGGTGCGATCTCGATGCGCACAATCTCTCCATGATGGCGAACTCGAAATTGTCTGAACCCGAGTTCGCGCAACGTATCTTCGCCGTTCTCAACGATTGCAAGATTTTCCCGCGTCACCGGCCGGCCGTATTCAATGCGAGAAGATAAACACGCTGAGGCTGGCTTGTTCCAGATGCGCAAGCCGGCGTTGCGCGCAAGGGTGCGAATCTCTTCTTTTCCCAAGCCGCAATCAAGAAGCGGTGCGGCAACAAAATGCAACTTTGCCGCCCTTTGTCCGGGACGGAAATCAGCTTGATCGTCTGCGTTTACACCGTACGCGATAGCGTCGAAACCCCGCACCCTGCGCGCTTCTTCCATCAACGTGAACAATTCATCTTTGCAGAAAAAGCAGCGCTGCGAATCATTGCGGATGTATTCGGGGCGGTCAAGTTCGCCCGTTTGAATGATTTCCAGCGGAATCTCTTGCTCGCGAGCAAAGGCGACCGCATCGGCCAACTGCCTTCGCGCCAGGCTGGGCGAGTCGGCAATGATGGCGAGCACCTGATGGCCCAGAACCTGATGTGCGGCCCATGCCAGATAAGCGGAATCTACACCGCCGGAATAGGCGACCATCACCCGGCCCAGCCCACACAACCTGGCCCGAAGAGCTTCGCGCTTGGAATCGAGATCATTGGCGGGCATGAGTTCAATGGTAGGGGTAGAGGGGACACGCCCACAAGGAGAATCAGGATCGGCCGCGATAAAACAACGAGCTTCTTACCCAGTGGAACTCCGTGCACTCCGTGGCTAGGTTTCCTAGTAAAGCCGTTCCTGCCGCCTCAGGCTCCCGAAGCTGCCGATATCGGCCAGCGTGAAGCTGAAGCGGAACATATTCTCGTTGCTCACGTTAGCAACTTGATAGCTGCGGTATTCGATGGTCACACCGCAGCAGTCCCAGTTGTACGTCGCCTGAGTACTGATAAATTGCAGCTTATTGCTCTCCGCATCAAAACCGAAGCTGCTGGCGCCGCTGAATCCGCGTTTGGTGAGCTGGCCATAGCCAAGGGCAGCGCGGAACTGGTTGAACCGCACGGGCGGAGCGGAATTCTCAGTCAAAGCTCCATTCTGGACAGGAATTTCCAGCAGAGCATCGCCGCCCCCAATGGTGATCTGTCCAATGTGGTAATTCGCCAGGATCGTACTAGCATTGACGCGCGTGTTGTCGAAATCGTAATCGAAATCCCACTCAGCGTCCGTTCGTGCGCTGGTTTCCACTCGCAAACGCGAGACCAGAGGCGACAGATGGCGAGGCTCGGTCAGGAAGGCGATGCCGGTGAGGTCTTCCGTTGTGGTAAACACATTGCGCTCACCCGAAACCAGCGCACCGCCGAAAGTAGGATCCAGGAAATACTTCTGAGCAAGCTCCCAGGTTACAACCTCGCGTGACGATGGACCGGGTTGGCACGGCAAAGTCTGCAACGTGTCAGGATGAACCCAGGGGATGTTCGTTTCCGGCGCAGGGCCGCCGGCAAGCAGCGCGCCCATCACCGGGGTACAATCCTCCGGCTTGGCCGAAGTACGTTTCGCATACAGCCGCGTCACAAAACCATATTCAACCTCATGCGTATCGCTTAAAATGTCGCGCTCGTCGAATTTGAGAATGTTGGAGAAATTATTCACGCCTGTTACGAAGCGGTACACCATCCGGGGTTCGATGACGTGCTTCCATTTTCTCCCCAGAAATTCCTTGTCAAAGATGCGCTCCAGCGCCGGCGGGCGCAGTTCGACTGCGGTTTCCAGAGCCTGGCGGCCGATCGGATCAGTTACAGCCTCGCCCGGGCTATTTCCAATTTCTCCCGTCAGCCTTTGCGTGTAATAGGTTCCATGAAATATGAGCTCCGGACGCAACGTCCATCCTCGAAACAGCAGGGGCATCGAAATGCCGGGATTCAGATCGAAGCGGCCCACGAGAGTACTTGTCCGAAACGACGGTGTGCACGTCTGGACGTTTAGCGTTGTTGAACAAAACGGCGGTTCGCTGCGCGAGAGCCCAGTCAGAGATGAATCGAAAAACCAGTAAAGTGGAAGACGGCCAAACTCTTGGTCCACGCTGAAGGCGTCGAAGCTGGGGGCGTGCAGAATGGTCACTACCTGGCCGGGCGTCGTGCTCAGAAAGTTCTGATAGCGCTCAACGAACCCGTTGATGTTCAAGCCATTTTCGGATTTTGAGAGAAAGGCTGTCGACTTAACCTCGGAATAGACGGCCTGCGTGAAAACCTCATTAAAAGCCAGCCGGAAGAGATATGAGCTCAAGTAGTCGATGTTGGTGACCCCTCGGAATCCGGCAAAATTTCCCGCTGAGTTGAGCCGTGCGTTTTCGCCGCCTTCTTTCAGTGGGGGCGTACCGATGCCGCGATCGATGACTCCAAAGTAGTTCAGGTCGACGTAGGAAGTTTCGCTCGGGCGGGCGCGAAAGTCTCCTCTCTGCGACCATCCCCGCAGCGAGTAATACTCTGCCCCGAGCGTGACATCCATCATGCGACTGATCGCCCAATAGTAGGCGTCGCTCAACGTGTAGCCGTAAGCAGAAGAATGGGCGATCGAAGGCATCAGAAAGCCGGACTGTCTGGTTTCCTTCTCCACCGGATGCGTGACATAGGGGAAATAAAGCATGGGGATCCCGTGCAACAGAAACGCGCTGCGATAGATCTGTGCATTTCCGCCCACATCGACTATGACCTTGCGCGCTCCGAATTTCCACATGGGATGCGGCAGTTCACACGTGGTAATGCTGCCATCGTAGACCAGATAATGATCGGCGCTGGTTTTCTCGACTAATCCGCCGGTAAACGCAAATGGAGAGGTAGAAGTGAGAATTACGCGAGTTTGGAGGAGACGCATGCCGGTCGTGCCGGTGGCATCGTGGAACTTGCCAGTTTCAAGCTCCATGTTGTATTCCGCGCGCGCGGCGCGAATGTGGTCATCGTTGGGTCCTCCATCGAGCACTACGTGACCGGTAGCAGTCACTTCTTTGGTATCGTCGTTGAAAGTTGCGTCATCCGCTCGGAGAACGTAAGTTCCGTAGTAAATTTCGACTGCCCCGTGCAGCTTGTAAACCGCCCCCTCCCGTTCTTGCTCAATGGCGCAGATTGTCTGCACGGTTCCAGTAGCCTTCTGTTCAGCTGCAGCCCGGCCACAGGGAGTAGCTGCGCTCGATTGAGCCTGGTTCTGGGGGTCCGCCGCAGATTTCATTTCCACAGGCAGCAACTGGCTGGTAACTAAGGGAACGTTCAGAAGCAGATGACAAAGCGCTGCCGCCGTGATAAGGAATCTTTTGCGAAGAATCATCGGAACCAGATCGCCGGTGCGGAGACCATCGGAAATCGGATCATTCCGGCCGCGGAACTTTGCGCTCGGATGCTTCCGCCAGCAGCGGTCGTGCTGAACTTAGCACGCCCGCGCCTTGCGAGGCAAAACTGACCGCTCATTTGGATTCCCGCTGAATCGCCGCGGTTATCCGGTCCAGTGATTCTCTGGCTTATTTTGATCTTCGCCCGATAGATTCATGCCCTGTTCAGTGTGCGGTGAGATTTGCCGGTGTCCCTCGCAGCCATCTGTTACAGATGAGAGGGAACACTTGTCGGGGCCTGATGCGCCGGAATGGCGTCAGGAAATCGCTGACCGGCTGAACCGTTACCACGCACGCCGCAAACCAAGGCCGCCACGATATCCTTCGCTGCGGCTGAATTTCGAAGACGAGAGTTTGGGCGGATCGAACTACTTCTTGCCAGAGGCCGGCTTTACGTCACAAGTGGCCACGAACTCCAATCGCGCCCTGGCCGTGAGTCATGACTCAGACACTGGCCGGTTAAGGCATGCCCATCGGCCACAGAGCTCAACACTAGAAGAGGAGCCGCTGTTGTTTCCTGCCCTCGAAGCGGAGAATGCGAACACGCAGGGTTCATTCGCGCATTCTCACCATACGGGCCCGCCGACAGGACAGATTATTGAATTTCCGCGATCCTGGAGTCCCCAGCCTCCGCCGCATGACGAGTTAGCGGAGCCGGTCGTTGAGACGCCGCGTATTTTGGAGGCGCCGGAGATTGTGCCGCCTCCTCCCGCGCTGGGTGGAATCACGATTGCACCGGCAGCATCAGCTGCAACCGAAAAGCGCCCCGGGATTGATGTTCCGCTGGAGGCTGCGCACGCTGTGCGCCGCATAATTGGCAACACTGTGGATGCCGTCGTGATCGCAATCGCCTGCGCTCTATTCGGCTTCATTTTCTGGAAAATGACGGCGATACGTCCGCCGCGCTTGCAGATTATCGGGCTCGCGGTTGGGCTTGCCGGTGCGTTCTGGGCGGTCTATCAGTACCTGCTCATCGTTTATGCGGGCACAACCCTTGGATTGCGCCTGGCCAGGCTTCGATTGGCACACTTTGATGGAACTCCCGCCAACCGCCGCTTGCGCCGCTGGCGCGTGCTCGCCTCGTTTTTGTCCGCCGCTTCCCTGGGAATGGGTTACGCCTGGGTCTTCCTCGACGAAGACGCTCTCTGCTGGCATGACCGGATTACACATACCTACCTTGCATCGAAGTAGATCTCAGGGAGCTCCCTTAGGGGGCAGAATTGCAATCGAATGGCCGATGGATCGCCCGTCGCCCGCTCGGCTATGCTATGTTTTATAGGTTTATTTTGATTATTAATCCTCCCCTTTCCTGAAGCATGGCTACATCGGTCGAGGGTGCTAAACCGGCCACAAAGGTCTTCGTCGCCACAACGGTGATGTTGACCTTTATCTCCTTCTGGCGGGCTTCGGCGATCGTTCTTTCGGATTTGGCTTCGTCGGCCTACTACGCGGGCGGCGACGCTGAGAAGGTCATCGGCAAGAGCGCTCCCTGGTTCATTCTCGCAGTAATGCTGTTCAGCTATGCAGTCAGGGCGCTCTATATTGAGTCGAGCGCCATGTTCGTGCGTGGCGGCGTTTACCGCGTGGTGAAAGAAGCCATGGGCGGTACGCTCGCCAAGTTCTCGGTTTCCGCGCTGCTTTTCGATTATGTCCTGACCGGTCCTATCAGCGCGGTTTCCGCCGGACAGTATCTCTCCGGCTTCATCAAGGACATCAGTTCAAATCTGCATCACACGCTCTACTTCAACGACAACTATTTCTCGGCTTTGTTCGCCATCATCGTCGTTATCTACTTCTGGTGGAAGAACATTCAGGGGATTCACGAATCTAGCCAGAAGGCGCTTCAGATCATGGCCATCACCACGGTGATGGTGGTCATCCTGATTGTGTGGTGCACACTAGCTGTTATTCGTTCGCCGGCGCCGTTGCCGCCCAGTCCGCTTCACGCCAGGGTTTTACTGACCAAAGACTCCATGGGCTGGCTCTACGGCACGTGGTTCAGCCATCTCACGTTCATCATTCTGTTTGTCGGGTTCGGTCATTCCGTCCTGGCCATGAGCGGTGAAGAGACGTTGGCGCAGGTTAACCGTGAGATCGAGCATCCCAAGCTGAAAAACCTGGAAAAGACGGGGCTGGTGATCTTCATCTACAGCCTGTTGTTCACCTCGCTGGTGTCGTTCTTCGCGGTGATGATCATTCCCGACCACGTGCGGCCCAATTATTTCGCCAACCTCATCGGCGGCATCGCCATGTATCTGCCGGGACCAGAGAGCCTGAAGCTGCTCTTTCACGCTTTCGTGGTGCTGGTGGGAGTGCTGATTCTAGCCGGGGCGCAGAATACCTCGATCGTCGGCGCGAACGGAGTCCTGAATCGAGTCGCGGAAGACGGCGTGCTCACATCGTGGTTTCAGACTCCGCACCGCCGCTTCGGCACTAGCTATCGGATCATCAACCTGATCGTCGGCATGCAGTTGGCGACGATCATTCTCAGCCGTGGCGACGTCTACAAGCTCGCCGCTCTGTACGCTTTCGGCGTGATCTGGAGCTTCACTATGAAAGCGATGGCGGTGCTGGTGCTGCGCTTTACCGAGCCCGGCAACCGGGCCTGGAAAGTGCCGGGGAATTTCCACGTTGGCAAAACCGAAATTCCATTCGGGCTGACTGTGATCTTTGCCGTGTTGTTCATTACTGCCGTTGTGAACCTGTTTACGAAGTACGAAGCCACCATCGCGGGGGTGCTGTTCAGCGTGGCATTTTTTATCATCTTTACGGCCTCCGAGCACCACGTCGCCAAAGAACGTCACGGAAAGCCTGAGCAGCTCGATCAATTCCGCGTCTATGGCAATCAGGAACTGGGCAGCGGCGCCATGGGAGTGCACCCAGGCAATATCTTGGTCGCGGTGCGCGATCCCCGCAATCTTTACTACCTGCGCCATACTTTGAGCCACACCAACACAGCGAAGCAGGACGTCGTGGTCATGAGTGCCCGCCTCTATCATCGCGAACACAGCTTCAGCGGCAACACGGTCATGGATGCCACCCAGGTATTTGATCATTACGAGCAGGAGCTGTTTACCGCCGCTGTCTCAGTCGCCGAGAAGGAGGGTAAGCCGATTTCTCTGCTTGTGGTTCCCGCGACGGATGTTTTCGAAGCTATCATGGTAACGGCGCAGCGCCTGGATTCCTGCTGCGTGGTCTGCGGCCTTTCCAACAAACTCACCGCCGATGAACAGGCCAAACTTACTGGCGATGCCTGGGAGCGGCTGCCCGAACCGCGCCCGCGCATCACTCTGGAAGTTGTAGCTCCTGACGGCACAGTCCGGGAATATGTGATCGGCCCGCATACCCCCCGCATGCGCCCCCAGGATGTCGAGCTGATGCACAAGCTCTGGCTGGATATCACTCGCGATCCACGTTTTGCCGGAGCGCACCACTACCACATCGTTGCCCTGGCCCTGGAAGAATTGCAGCGCGAACTAAACAATGAGGAGCGGGCAGAGCTCTTGAAAAAACTCGAAGACGAAATACGCCGGTCAGAATAGAACGCGTCTTGCTTTTTCGAGCAAATCTTCTTCGCTTGAAGCCCCGCTACTGAAAAAAGCCCCAGCCAATGACTGGGCTTGCTTCCGACTTCGTCTTCCCCGTTTGGCCTGTTTCCTTATCAAGCGGCACCACTGGCAGCCTTGAGAATGCTTTCCAGCGCCGCCCGCAGTTCCGTATATCGGAACGGATAACCGCTCGTGATCAACTTCCCCGGTTCCACCTTCTGGCTGCTGAGCAGCAACTCCTCTCCCATCTCACCAAAGAGAGTTTTCACCGCGAACGCAGGCATAGGAAAGATCGCCGGACGCGACAGCACGCTGGCTAGGGTCGCAGCGAATTCGGCATTTCTGACTGGCTTGGGCGCGACCATGTTCACAGGACCCTGAATGAGTTCATTCTTCAAAATGTGATGGATTCCGCCGATCATGTCGCGCACATCGATCCAGCTCATCCACTGCCGGCCGATTCCCGTACGGCCCCCAAGACCAAGTTTGAACGGCAGCAGCATCGCTCCCAGCGCACCACCCTTCGGGCTGAGTACAATCCCCGTACGCAAGTGTACGGTTCGAATGTCGGCTTGCACCGCTGGTGTCGTTGCCTTCTCCCATTCCTGGCACACTTCGGCAAGAAATCCCTTGCCGGGTGCGCTCTCTTCAGAGAGCGCCTCATCGCCACGATCGCCGTAATATCCGATAGCCGATCCGCAAACGAATGCCCGTGGCTTCTCGTTCGCCTCGGCCAGAGCCCGCGCCAGATGTTGGGTCCCCAACAACCGGCTGTCGCTGATTTTCCGTTTCTTGGCGGAGGTCCAGCGCCCGAAGATCGATTCGCCGGCAAGATGAATCACCGCATCGAAGCCGGAAACAGCTTCGGGACGAATCGGCTTGGCCGGGTCCCAGGAGATCTGGTCTTCACTTGTCGCCTCGCCGCGCACCAGACGAACCACAGTCCATGCACCGCCTTTCAAAGACGGAACAAGCGCTGCACCAATGGGGCCTGAGACGCCGCTCAACAGAATTCGCGAATTCATGATTGTTTTTCGACTCTAGCAGCTTGCGCTGTGGAGGGACAAATTGAAGACAGATCTGAAAGATTTGAAGGCTCGGAAATGGAGGACATTGCCCTGCATGGCGTCATCCTGAGCGTAGCCGTTTTTTAGGCGGAGCGGAGCGAAGGCATCTCCCGTACCACAGGTCACTGGGCGCTGAGATTCCTCGCCCCGCCGGTGGAACCGCGAGGCCTCGGAATGACGCCAGCGAAGAGAATCGTACTGAGGATTTCAGGCTGGATCTTTACTGCACATCAGTCACTTGCGCCCAGCCCGTCTTGCTGGTTGACTGAGAGCATTCCCCAGCGAGGCGGCACAGGTATGAGCGGAAACGTAGTCGAGGCGGCGGCGTTTTTTCTGTTCGTCGTGGGTGTGCTGGTATACGCCGTAATTCTGTATAACGAACTCGTTCGCCTGCGCAATGACAACGACCGCGCCTGGGCGAACATCGATGTGCTGCTCAAACAGCGCCACGACGAGATTCCCAATCTCGTCGAAACTGTGAAAGGCTACATGCAGCACGAGCAGCAGACTTTGATGGCCGTCACACAAGCTCGAGCCGCTTCCATGAACGCTGCCAGCATCGGGCAAAAAGCTACGGCCGACCTCATGCTCACCGGCGCGCTGCGCGGCCTGTTTGCCGTGGCCGAAAATTATCCCCAGCTCAAGGCCAATGAAAAGTTTCTCCGGCTGCAGGCGCGCATCAGCGAACTCGAAGAACGCATCGCCGACCGCCGCGAGTTCTTCAACGATGACGTCAATACCTACAACACCCGCATCGGCCAAATCCCGGAAGTCCTCATCGCCAGTTTCTTAAACATGAAACCCCGCGGTTTCTTCAAGGTTTCCGACGAAGACCGCAGGCTGGTGGAAGTGAAGTTTCAGGGACAAAACGCAGCAGGAGCGTGAGCTTGAAAAAGGACGCCCGCCCATGTTTAACCACTGAAGTCTCCCCTCTTTGTCTGCGGTGTACAATCTCCCGTACGCAACTCACTTTGTAGCGCGACATTAATCTGAGAATGGAACTTGGCTCGGCGCAAGAGTGCAAACCTGCGGCGGGGCGCTGGGGCAAAGCCATACCATTTTGAGAACCGGGGAACGGAGATAGCTACTGCAGACAGCAGCGTTGCGGCACTTGATCATTACCGGTGCTTCCGGCTTTCTTGGCGGCGAACTCGTAACTCAAGCGAAAAGGCTTTGTCCGGCAACACGGATCACGCTTTTGAACTCCCCTCGACAGGGCGGGATCGATCT
>JASIEN010000637.1 GCA_030045935.1 Candidatus Sulfotelmatobacter sp. | reverse complement strand
CCCGCGAAATCTGGTCCTTTGGATCTGGCTACGGCGGTAACGCGCTGCTGGCCAAGAAATGTCACGCGCTGCGCATCGCCTCGGTGCAGGCGAGAGATGAAGGCTGGTTGGCTGAGCACATGCTCATCCTGAAAATGACCAGCCCATCCGGCCAGGTGAAGTACCTTACCGGTGCCTTTCCTTCCGCCTGCGGCAAGACCAATCTGGCGATGGTGATTCCAACTATTCCCGGTTGGAAGGTGGAAACTATCGGTGACGACATTGCCTGGATGAAGTTCGGTGCCGACGGGCGGCTTTACGCGATCAATCCGGAATATGGCTTTTTCGGAGTGGCGCCGGGCACGAGCATGAAGTCGAATCCGAATGCCATGCTCACCATGAACCGGAACTCCATCTTCACCAACTGCGCCATGACCACGGACGGCGACGTCTGGTGGGAGGGAATGACCGACGACAAGCCCGCGAAACTTATCGATTGGCTGCGTCGGCCGTGGACGCCGGAATCGGGCCGGCCCGCCGCCCATCCCAATGCCCGCTTTACTGCTCTGGCGTCGCAATGTCCCGTGATTGCTCCAGAGTGGGAAGATCCTAAGGGTGTGCCGATCGATGCGATTTTGTTCGGCGGACGGCGGGGCGGCATTGTTCCGCTAGTAATGGAATCGTTTAACTGGCAGCATGGAACGTTTCTCGGCGCAACTCAGAGCAGCGAGACCACGGCTGCAATTGCAGGCAAGGTTGGCCAGCTGCGCCGCGATCCCATGGCCATGCTCGCCTTCTGCGGTTACCACATGGGCGATTATTTCGGCCACTGGCTGAAAATGGGCAAAAGACCGGGCGCGAAGTTGCCCAGGATTTTCTATGTCAACTGGTTCCGGCGCGACGACAAGGGCAAATTCCTTTGGCCCGGCTACGGCGAGAACAGCCGCGTGCTGAAGTGGATCTTCGACCGCTGCGACAGCAAGGTTCACGCCAAGGAAACACCAATCGGCCGCATTCCCGAGGTTCTTGACCTGGACATCAGTGGTCTCAGCATCGACGCTCTGCATGTGCAGCAATTGCTCAGTGTTGATCTTCGCGGCTGGCTGGAGGAGGTGCCGCGAATCAAGGAGCACTTCGCCAAATTCGGCGACCGTTTGCCGCAGGAATTGAATGCGGAGCTGGCGAGTCTGGAAGATCGCCTAAAGGCGGCCCGGTCGTAAGAATTGCTTCCTGCCATGTGGGGACAGCCGCCCTCGGCCGTCCCTCCGTGCTTCGCACAGAGCTGATTTTCCCCTGGTATTTGCTGTTGCTTTTGCTATAGTTGCGCACTGTCATGTCCAGTGCCACGCGTAATCCTGCCAGCGGTCCCGACCTTATTCCCTTGGCCCAATCTACATCCCTGACCCGTAACCAGATTCGCGGCTTTTGGGCTTCGTGGGGTGGCTGGACGCTCGACGGCATGGACTCTGTTGTATACGCGCTCGTGCTCGTGCCGGCGATGACGGCGTTGCTGCCTCGGTCGGGCATTCCTGCCACAAAGGGCAACATCGGCTACTACGGAGCATTATCGTTTGCGCTCTTTCTGGTCGGGTGGGGTCTGGCGTTTTTGTGGGGCCCGGTCGGGGACAAGTTTGGCCGCGTGCGCACGTTGATGCTGACGGTCGTGTGGTACTCGGTGTTCACGTTCCTGAGTGCGTTCGTTACGAATGTTTGGCAGCTCGCGATTCTGCGGCTGCTCGCTGGCATCGGCATTGGCGGCGAGTGGGCGATGGGCGGAACTTTCGTCGCCGAAGAGTGGCCCGAGCACCGTCGCCGCATGGGCGCGGGCTTCATGCACACTGGATATTACGTCGGCTTCTTTCTGGCCTCAATTGCGAACTATGCCATCGGCAGCCATTTTGGCGCTTACGGCTGGCGCGCGATGTTCATTTTCGGCGGATTGCCGGCGCTGCTGCTGGCGTGGCTGCGGCATGGAGTCACCGAGCCGAACACCTGGAAGAAAAAAGAGAGCGTGGTGCGGTCGTGGGCGATCTGGCGTCCGTTCGCGGCGCTGTTCACAGTGCAATGGCGGCGACGCACGGTTCTGAATGCATTGTTCATGCTGGCCTCGATCTGCGGATTGTGGGCGGGCACGGTGTACGTTCCCACCGCCGTTACCACGCTGGCGCAGGCTGGAGGGCGCTCGGTTTCGGCGGCCGCCCAGGTCACTTCTTATGGGATGATGCTGGTTTCGTCCGCGACGATTATTGGCTGTCTGTTTATGCCGTTCCTGGCTGAACGTTTTGGACGCCGCGGAGCGCTGGCGTTTTTCTTCAGCCTGATGCTCATATTTATCGCAGTGACATTCGGCAAAGTTTTCTACATGGGGCCAAGTGCGCTGCCTCTGTTCTTTGTTTGCCTGTTCTTTTTGGGATTGGGCGGCGCCAACTTTGCCGTTTACACGCTGTGGTTACCGGAGCAATATCCCACGGAATGCCGCGCCAGCGCGTTTGCTTTTGCGACGTCATTTGCGCGATTCGGCGGCGCGGGAATTACATTTCTGGTGGGATATGGAGTGCGGCATTATGGGTCATTGGGCGTGCCGGTTGCACTCACCTCCATCGCCTTCGCTCTGGGATTGCTTCTGATTCCTTTTGGGGCAGAAACGCGCGGACAGCAGTTGCCGAGATAAGTCCCGCGCGAGTTGAGTGGCGCGGGCGACTAAAGGGAAGTGTTCGGCATCTAACCCAATTGGAAAGCCGTCTTAAAGAACTCATAGAAAAACTGTTTCGTACAAGGGATTTAAGAGAAGCTCAGACCATCGTCTTAGAGTTGCAGTGGGGAATGTACGAGTATCTGGGGCAGCTCCGCTCGGAGGTGTCGCCGGACGATCCTTTGCCTTTTCGTGATCGATGAACGGTAAGTCTATTGCGGAACAGTGCAGTCCGTTTCGACGAACCAGGACTTCGGATTGATTGGAATACGCGGTTTGTCGCCAGCCTCGAGTTTCTTCGCCCAGTACGCCCAATGCTGGTCAAGCAGTGGAGCGCGTTCGAATCCGGCAAGGGTCGAAATCAACAACAATGTCAGCACCATCCTGGCAAGAACTCCGATCTTAGGCTCCCTCCACACGGAGATCATGAGCCAGCTTGCGACAATCGTGGGGAGCAGGAAGTAGCGGGGACCGTTGTTCAGCGGCACAAGCGCAAGCAGCGTATCCTTGAATTTATAAAGCGAGGCCAGCAGTACGACGGATCCGAAATACAGCAGGCTCAGACGCTCGAATCGTAATTGAACACTCCGGAGTGAAATCAGTATCAGTGTCAGAAAGACGGCAATTTCAAGTACTCCCGCCCAGGCCATAGTCCTCAAACTAAGAGAACTGAGCAGCGGACCAAAGGTGTGGTTGAAGAAGGCCGCTGCTGCGATCAAGGGGACATCGGCAATGCCATTCTTTGGAAAATTCGGACTGATCCCCGTCGTGACCGGATTGTGCACCAGGGCGTAAATCTGTGCCGAAGCTGCGATTGCCGCGGCGGCCGTCAAAGATGACGCCCGGTTGCGGGCGGGCGGACTTTTCCAGTCAAGCAGCAGCCTTGCCGCAAAAAGCGGCAACAGCATCAGGACGAAGGGCCCCGTAAGCCCCGCCAGCGCAACAAACGCAATTTCCAAGGAGGTGGTGACCCTCGATGGCGCGGGCCGAGACAGCACGATGGCAACGACTGCTAACGCAAGGAACCATTGAATGTTGGCGAGATTGCCATAAGTCTCGAGACTATCGGGAGGGAGCACCACCGCCAATGCGAGCAATGGCGTCAAAGGCAGCGCGAGCCGAGGCGATTGCACCACATATAACACCAACGCCGTTAAAGCCAGCGCGGCACAAAGGTAAATGGCAGGCGCGAACAGAGCAGGGAACCAGCTCGTCACGAGGGCGATCAGCCGGGGGATCAGGTGATAATAACCAGCATACGCGTCGCCGATCGCAGCGGGGCCTCCGCATAGGTTTTCGCGAAAGAATATAGTGCCATCTTCTGCCCAAAACTGGGGATTCAGCACCACGTCGGAAATACGAAGCATGAAAATCGCCAGAAAGAGCAAAGTGAATCCTATGCGCCACTTCCGACTCTGCAAGCCGGATTGCGAGTCGTGCGGCGTGAGGCGTTGCTTCGTTTTCTTTGCCTTTTGGATTTTGCGGTTCAACTGGTTCTCGCCGGGGAGCTACGCGACAGAGCGTGGGAATGCTCAACCGTATGTTTGCCATTCAATCTTACAACCGTGGCTTGTTCCGGTTTTCCCGTCAGGACGCCTGTCTGCCGGGCGCAAAAAAAGGAGCCGCGGAGCGGCTCCCCTTAAAGTGGCGACAAGGTCTCGATCTAGAAATCCAGGCGCAGCGTGCCCTGAATTGTGCGCGATGGATTCGTGACGTTGGGATAGAACCCACCCTGGGAAATGTTGGGACCGTACTCGCCGATCAAGTTCGTATTGCCGAAACCGACGTAGGCGGAACCTCCGTAATACGCCAGGTTGGCGTGATTCCAGACGTTAAACATCTCTGAGCGGAATTGCAGCTTGTAGCGCTCGCCCAAGAA
>JASIEN010000636.1 GCA_030045935.1 Candidatus Sulfotelmatobacter sp. | reverse complement strand
TCAGCTTGCAGACGCTGGCGAAGGCTTCGCGTTTGCGCGGCGCCAACGTCACAGAGAGCGTGTGTCCCTACTGCGCCGTGGGCTGCGGGCAACTCATCTTCAGCAAGGGCGGCGAACTGATCGACATTGAGGGCGATCCAGAAAGCCCTATCAGCGGAGGGCACCTTTGCCCGAAGGGGGCGAACGCTTTCCAGCTTGCCGTCAATTCACATCGCGTACGCAATGTGCTCTATCGCGCTCCCTACTCCGATCATTGGGAGACGAAGACGATGAATTGGGCGCTGGACCAGATCGCCCAGCGCGTCAAGGCAGCATTGTGTTACTCAACCCGATGACCACGCATCCTGCCACAGATTTTAACTGGGCCGTGGATTGAACTGGGAACAGACGCGAAAGTCTTTTCCAGATGCTCGATGAAAAATCCCTACTTTGGTGGGCATCCGGCGACTAGCAGGCCGTACGGCAAAGATTGGCACCGTTCGCTCAAAGGCGGTCAGAAGGCGGATGACAGTACCTTCTCTGAGTTCTGCCGCGAAGAGCCAGGCTGGTGCCTGGGCTATACCCAAATGTTCCAGGACACCCATTCGCATCTGTTCAAGATCGCTGGTTCGAAAGTGTTCCAAGATCTTGCGACCGTTAGCGTTTACAAATCATCATCTACCCTGAAAGCCGTGCCAACTTCCAGCTAGTGGCAGATATGAGCATTGCTAGAGTCATCCCAAGTGAATGTGCCAGCGAACGCTATCAGGCTGTGCTGCGAATCAGCGAAGCGCTTTGCGCGTCCTGCGAACCTGAGGAGTTGGCGAAAAGCCTCGCCAAAGAACTCGACAAGTTCCTGCACTTCGACCACCTGTACCTGGTTGTATTGAAGGAGAACTCAAAAGAGGCCGAATATCGGGTCTGCGGCAAGGGCAGTGTGCCTTTGCCCGACCTGCCGATGGAAGAACTTCCGATCTTGGAGTCCATCAACAAATCAGATCACGTGCGTACCGTTCACTGGGATGCAGAAGAGCGATCTCCACGATTCAGGCAGTGGGTGAGGGAAATGGGTTTCGGCTCGGGAATCAGCATACCCATGACGACTCCTCATCGGCTATTGGGTATTTTGGCAATCGCCCGCGACACGGCATCACCGTTCAGCGATGAGGACTTGGGCTTTCTCGGGTTGATTGCGCGCGTGGTCGCGTTCGCGCTGGATGACGGGTTGAACTTAAAGAGTGCACAGGCCGCACAGGCGTGCTTACGAACCCAAAACGACCGGCTGCAGTTGCTTTTGAGCCTGACAAACCGTATCACGTCGAACCTTCATCCGCGGGAATTGTTAAGAACAATTGCTGCGAATATTCGTGAGGTCATGGACTGCGACGCGGTTGGTGTTTCGATCCTGGATCCCGCATCGGAGACGACGCGGCTAACGGCGCTCGATTTTCCAGGCGGCAAAGGTTTCCTCAAGGAAGACGACATCATAACAATCGGCCGCGCCGGCAGGCGCGTTCTTGAAACATTGAAGCCCGCAATCTTTAACAGCCTCGACCCTGCCGATTACCCCTCCGAAATATGCGAAAAAATAGTCGCTGAGGGCTTCAAAAACCACGGTTTGATTCCACTGGTCAATCGGGATCGGCCACTCGGATTCCTGAGCATTGCCCGGACCACCGGAGTTCCCTTTACTCCAGAGGATGTCGAATTCCTATCGCAAGCAGGGGGCCAGATCGCAATCGCCATTGAAAATGCATTGGCCTACAAGAAAATTTCTGAACTCAAAGACAAGCTTGCGCAGGAAAAGCTCTACCTCGAAGAAGAGATCTGCAGCGAGATGAACTTTGAGAACATCGTGGGAACCAGCCAGGAGCTGAAGCATGTTCTGGAACTCGTGGAAACGGTTGCTCCCAATCATTCAACGGTCCTGCTTCTTGGCGAAACCGGGACCGGAAAGGAATTGATTGCGCGCGCCATTCATGACCGCAGCAAGCGAAAAGATCGCACGTTTGTGAAACTGAATTGTGCCGCCATTCCGACGGGTCTGCTGGAGAGCGAACTGTTTGGACATGAAAAGGGAGCTTTCACCGGCGCGATTACGCAAAAAATCGGCCGAATGGAACTGGCGGATCAAGGCACCTTGTTTCTGGACGAAGTGGGAGACATTCCAATTGAGATTCAGCCGAAGCTATTGCGCGCATTACAAGAACGCGAATTTGAACGACTGGGAAGCACGCAGACCAGAAGAGTGAACCTTCGCCTCATCGCGGCAACGAATCGCGATCTTGAAAAGATGATTGCCAACCGCGAATTCCGCAGTGATTTGTACTACCGCCTGCATGTATTTCCGATCCGGATACCTCCTCTTCGGGAACGTAAAGAAGACATTCCACAATTGGTGAGTTACTTTGTCCAGAAGTTTGCTAAGCAGATGCAGAAGAGAATTGACTCCATTTCACCAGCGGTTATGAGGGGGCTCACGGCTTGGGACTGGCCCGGCAATATTCGTGAACTCGAGAATTTCATTGAGCGGGCGGTGATCCTGACGCGCGGAAGGTCGCTGGACGCGCCTCTGGGAGAACTGCGGAAGATCAATATAATTGAGATCCCGCGCGTCGGGGACCGCAAAACCGAGGCCGTTCAAGAGAGAACAGAGTTCCAGAGCGACAAAATCAGTGTTCTTGACGAGTATGAAAAACGGCAGCGCGATGACATTACTCGAGCGCTCGCCGCATGCAAGGGGCGCGTCGGTGGTGCCGATGGCGCCGCCGCCCGCCTGGGGATAAACCGCACGACGCTGCTGGCTCGAATGAAGAAATTTGGCATTTTTGCGAAGCAATATGCTTGATCTGCAACCCTCCTCTTGCACCTTTTAAACCCTTCCTCTCTTTCAGCTTTGACAGTTTTGACTCTTTCAACTTCTTCGACCCCGATATTTCGACTCGCGGCATTCCTTTCCTGAAAATTCAACGACTTGCGACTCGCCGAGTTTGGTGTGTGCTTTGCCTCAAAGCAGCAGGAAAAAGGGCAATGCTGAAGATCTCGCAGATTGATAGCGCAAGGCAGCGCCGCCTGGTGGTCGAAGGAAAGCTCATCGCACCCTGGGCAGCCGAGCTCATAAGCGCGTGCGAAAAGGCGAGAGCAGACCTTCGCGGCCGCGAACTCGTTGTCGAGTTGAAACACATCACGGCTATCAGCCAGGAGGGCGAGAACGTCATTCTTGAATTGATAAATGAGGCAATTAGATTTCGGTGCGGCGGGATGTTTACAAAGCGTGTGGTGAAACAGCTGACTCGCCGCGCGACCAGGAATTTAGAGACGCGATTCAGACGCGCCAGTGACGCGGTTGAAACGAAAGTTCCATAACTCGACCGAGGGACCAAATGATGAAGCAAATCTGTACAGCCTTAGTCAGTGCGGTGATCCTGCTGAACGCACTTGGCTGCAGCAAAGATAGGGTGCGGGCAGCGGCTCCGCCTCCACAGGTGGTTGAAGTCGCACCGGTCATTCAGAAAGACGTGCCGCTTCAAGGCGACTGGGTGGGGACGCTCCAGGGCTACGTCAACGCCCAGATTCAACCCCAGGTGAGCGGTTACCTGATTCGCCAGGACTACCACGAAGGCTCGTTGGTAAAGAAGGGACAACTCCTTTTTGAGATCGATCCGCGTCCGTTTCAAGCGGCGCTCGACCAAGCCAAAGGACAATTGGCTCAGGCACAGGCCCAGATGGCCAACGCCAATATCAATGTGAATCGCGACATTCCCGAGGCGGAGGCTCACGCCATCCCCCAGAGTCAACTGGATAACGATACGCAGTCGCTTCTTGCAGCGAAGGCAGCTGTCGAGGCTTATCAGGCGGCAGTCGAACAGGCTGCGCTGAATTTGGGCTACACGAAGGTCATCTCGTGGATCGATGGAATCGCCGGCATCACTACGGTGCAAGTCGGAAACTTCGTGGTGCAGTCTACGGTGCTCACCGCGGTTTCGCAGGTGGATCCGATCAAAGTCTATTTCCCAATCAGCGAACAGGAATATTTACGCCTAGCAGATGGCGCTACTCCGGGCAGTACGGATTTCATAACGCACGCCTCACGCGCCCCGTTGAAGTTGACTCTGGCGGATGGGAGCACCTACCAGCATCCGGGCAAGATCATCTTCGCTGACCGCCAGGTAGACGTGCAGACGGGAACGATCCAGATTGTCGGCGAATTCACCAACCCGAACAACTTGTTGCGCCCTGGACAGTACGCGCGTGTGGCAGCGCCAACCGGAAACCTTCGCGGAGCGCTGCTTGTGCCGCAATCGGCAGTGACTCAGTTGCAGGGAACCAACCAGGTGACTGTTATCGGCGCTGACAATCGGGCACAACTCCGCACCGTACAAGTCGGGCCGACCGAGGGCACGCTCTGGGTAATCACCTCGGGCCTGAAGCCGGGAGAACGCGTGGTGGCTGTTGGCGCAGAGAAAGTCAAGGATGGCCAACCGGTGAATCCTACACCTTACAAGGAAATGGAGGGCCGTTAGGCCATGGCGCACTTTTTCATACGACGTCCCATCGTCGCGATCGTGATTGCGCTCCTCACGGTCATAGTCGGAGCGATCTCGATCGCAACCTTGCCGGTAGCGCAGTTCCCACAAATCGCTCCGCCTGAAATCAGGTTGCAAGCGAACTATCCGGGGGCGGATGCGCTGACTCTCGAGCAAGCGGTTGCCACGCCCATCGAGCAGCAAGTCAACGGTGTGGACAACATGTCTTACATGTACTCCCTGAACGTCACAGCCAACCAGCAGACGACGTTGTTCGCCGATTTCGATGTCAAGACCGATCCCAACATGGATCTGCTGCT
>JASIEN010000635.1 GCA_030045935.1 Candidatus Sulfotelmatobacter sp. | reverse complement strand
TTTCGATTCCTGATAATGGCTGCCGAATTCAATTAGCTCGGCGCCCTGCGCGCGCATGGCGGCGTTCTTCTCTTTGCTGTTTCCCCGAGGAACGACTACATGCGCCGAGACACTGAAGCGCCGCGCCGCCAGCGCGACCGATTGTCCGTGATTGCCGCGGGTGGCCGTCACCAGCCCGGTGATGTTGTGCGGTTTGCTGAATAGCTCGGCAGCGTAGACCACTGCGGTACGCGCCTTGAACGCGCCAATGGGCGTGTAATTTTCGTGCTTGACCCACACCTCCGTTCCCAGTCGTTCGCACAGCAGAGGCCAGACAATCTGCGGCGTCGGCTGCATGACGGTGTATACGAGCGTTTGCGCCTGCCTGATTTCGTCAAGCGAGGGCAGCGAGAGAGTTTCGGCTGGTTCAGTAATCATCGCTCTTCCCTGTGCGAACAAATCGCACTACTTCGGCTGCGGCTTTTCTTCTTCTTCCTCTCCGGCCGGAGGTTCAGCATTGAAATTCTTCTTCCAATAATCCTGCACGGCGGGGGGCAGCTTTTCCATGTTCGCCAGAAAGCTGGTCAACTTCCATATGTCCTGCTGGCTCAGGGTCTTGTCCCAGGCAGGCATGCCCGTGTAGCGCACGCCGGTGCGGATCGTATAGAACGTATGCCACTCGGGATCGTCGGGCGGATGCGCGACAAGATTGGGGGCAGGCGGATAAAAAGATGGGCCGAGGCTTGGGGGCTTGCGGTCCAGCCCGCCATGACAGACCGCGCAGTTCATGGTGTAAAGCTTCATTGCGTCTTCATAGTTCTGGTCGGTTGGCGGAACGGGATTGTTGATGTGCGGTGCGTGCTTTTCCATAGAGGCATCGATGGCGCTGTTGGCGAAGTGAACTTCCCAATGCGGCGGCGGCACATTGGCGGCAGTTGGGATTTGTCCAAGCATGGCCGCGCCCAGAAATCCGAGAATGATTACGAGAAGCGTAACGATGACGCCGAGGATAAACTTGCCCATGAGTCCTCCGGGTACAAGTGAAAACCTATTGTGGCAGATGTGAGGCAAAGGGCGCTAGCGGGCCGGCGAAGTACTGACTGCGACGCGAAAGATACGCATCGTGCGCGGGCTGAGATGAGTTTTTTCCACTGTGAAACGTTTCCGAATCGGGCAGCACTATTCCCGTAAGAGGGCAGAGTGTTCCGCTCAAGAAGCTAGGGCGCTAGGTCTATGGCACTCGGCGGTTCATCGGTCCGAATTTACGTGAAGGAGTGCCCAAATGACCGCGAAAAACCGAGCCACCACGCAAACCGCGCCCGACCAGGTTCCGCTAACCCAGTCGCAGGCAAACATGCTGTCGTCCCTCACTGGGATCGATGCGTCAAAGTTCACTGGCCTGACCGTGGCGGAGATCGCCTCGCAATATCGCTGGCAGATCAACCCCGACTTTTTCCTGTTCGTGCAGATCTGTGGGCAGGTGGTGTATCAGAATCCGGTGACGGGCGCGCAGTATCCCATTCCGTATGCCACGGTGACAGCACAAGAAACGATCTGCTCGTATCTCGGCTTTTTCCCCATCTTGTTGCCGTGGGGATGGTTCTTTCCGTTCGATTGCCACACCGTAACCGTGGCGCAGACCACCACGGACGGCTGCGGCAAGTTCTGCCTCTGGGTGCCGCGGTTTGAGATCGAGTGGATTCTGCGCTTCCGGCTGGAACGCATTTGCTACCTCGAGCTGTTCAGCCGGCCAACGGTGGGCAGCATCGTGCAGTATCTGCAGGGCCAGCCGGCCAGTCCGGCCTCCGGCACGGTTACGTTAGAGACGGGAACTGCGCTTTACGAGAAGGTGGAGCAGTTGCTGGGCGCGCCGGTTGCGCAGCAACTGGCCGCGTCTAGTGGCAACAACACCTTTGGCAGCCTCAACACCGGACAACAGTCTCTTCTGGCGCGTACAGCTTTTCCCAACTCTCTGCCACCGGCGTTGCCCAAGGAATTCAGAAAGACCACGAGCCTCAGCGCCGACGCTCAGCGCAGCGCCGTCCGCGGCACTCTGGCCCACAAGGTTGGCCTGCCTGTCAACCAACTTTCCGGTCTTGACCTGAACAATTACTTCGGCCCGTATCTGCGCTGCTTTGACATTCTGATTCCGGAATGGGTGCCCATCTTCGAAGTGCCCGACATATCCCTCAACGTTACCCAGACTGTGGACGGCAGCACGCAGGTGATCTATTCGGGCCCACCGTTTGACATTCCGTGGAGCGTGGATGGAATTTCCGGTCTCACCCTTATATCGACTTCGCCGGTTGCCTCATCGACGGTGGCATGCAGTTCGCCTGACGTACCTTGCGGCGACGTTCCGTCGCTCGAGTTTGTCGGGCTGATGCCTCTGGTCAACCCGCCATTGCCGGCGGCGCCCTACATCAATGCGACCACGGGTTATGCCACGCGGCCGAATCCGCCACATCCGGGAGGCACGATCAGCGAGGCGGGAGTACCGCCGGCTTCGGCGCCCTATACGGGCACGCTACAACTCTACGGATGCACGCAGGTGGATGACGCAGTGTATTACCGCCTGCAATTTACCTTCACCCCGCCCGGATCGACTACTGCGTCGGCGTTGACGCCGTTCACTGGGCTTTCGTGGCCAATCTATCAGGAGGTAGGCGGCGTGCTCAGTGAACAATGGCCGGTCGCGGACGCGAACGGCTGGTACCCGCTCCCTCCTGCCGGCTGGTTCCCGGAAAATCTGTTGCTGGAGTGGGACACGATGTACTCCGCATTCAACGCCAACGGCACGTACACGATCCAGGTGGATGTGGCCGACGGCACAAAGACGACGTTGGCCTCGTCGGCTCCGATTGCCTTTGTGATCGACAACACCGTCCCCGCCGTGAGCTGGGCTGCCTATTGGAGCTTCAACTCCGATATGTCGGGGGCGCAGCTGTTGCCCACCACCGGCTGTGTAGTGATCGACCGCGGCAGCGACCCGCAAGATGTATATATCCAGCTTATCTTTTCAGTTACAGCCAACAACCTGCGTCAGGTGGAGCTGGGTACCGGTGGATGCGCAGGAGGAGCGTCGTTATATTCTGCCTTGTCGACCGCGCAGCATTGGTATGAGGACGCGGCCGACAATACATTCGCAAACACCGCCATCTTCCTGATTTCCGCCTCACAGCCGGCAGGCGCTTACGTTTTTGATGTTTATGCGGATACGCGTGCCTTTAATCCCGCGGGCAGCGATTCCGGCCCGCTGGATGACTGGAACTATAATTCGCCCGCTTACAGATGGACGGAACCATACTTCACGATTGCGGTGGTAAACGAGGACTAGGCCTGGCGGCAAGCGGTCCATGGCACTGCCGGCGTGGGCGCGAACAGAAACCATTGCAAGGAGTCGGGGGTGACGAACGTGGAGCAGTGGTTCCGGTTTCTGCTGGCAGTGCTGGCCACGTGGCGCTTGACGCATCTGGTGACGCTCGAGGATGGTCCGGGCGACATCCTCGCGAACCTGCGCCAATGGTTAGGAGACGGTTTCCTGGGATCGCTGATGGATTGTTTTTATTGCGCCAGCCTGTGGATCGCAGCCCCCATCGCTTACTTGCTGATGAACCGGTGGCGAGAATGGCCGTTGCTATGGCTGGCCCTTTCGGGGGCGGCTTGCCTGCTGGAGAGACCCGGTAGCGACGCGTCGACGAATGCCGATCTACGACGCGATGGAGAGTGATATGAGTTGCTGCGGGAAGAAACGTGAACAGCTTCGGCAACGCCGGATAATGCGCCTGCCGGGACCATCGCCTGCGCAGGCCGCAGCGGTTGCCCCGAGCGCGTCAGTAGTGTTCCTGGGCGAGGGCGCCTATCTCATTACCGGCCAGTATTCCCGGAAGGTGTACCACTTCTCACAGGAGCAGCCAGAGCAGAGAGTAGACCTGAAGGATGTTGACGCCATGGTGCAGACCGGGCTTTTCGAGATGGGAAGGTAGCCGCTGTCGTCGCAGGAAACCGCTCTCAATCAGTAGGCTTTCAGGCGTCGCGCTTCACGCACGATATCTTCCACCTTCGGTAAGTAGTGCTCTTCCTGCGGCGGCGAAAACGGAATCGCCGAATCTAATCCAGTAATTCGCACAATCGGGCCGTCGAGATCGTCGAAGGCTTCTTCATTAATAATGGCGGCGATCTCGCCCGCCAGCCCTCCGGTGCGCGAGTGCTCGTGCAGGATGATCACTTTGTTCGTCTTCTTCACCGTCTGCGCGATGGCTTCGCGATCGAGTGGAGAAACGGTGCGTAGATCAAGAATCTCCAGATCGATTCCTTCCTTGCTCAGAATCTCCGCAGCTTCCAGCGCGCTGTGCACCATGGCCGCATAAGTAATGATGCTGAGATCGCGGCCTTCCCGCGCCAGCCGTCCCTTTCCGATCGGCACGACGTAATCGTCGGCAGGAACTTCCTCTTTAATTCGTCGATATAAATATTTGTGCTCGAAAAACACGCAGGGATTGTTGTCGCGAATCGCGGCCTTGATCAGACCTTTGGCGTCGTAGGGCGTAGCCGGACAAATCACCTTCAGCCCAGGATTGTGCACGAACCACATCTCGGGATTCTGCGAGTGGAACGGGCCACCGTGGACGTATCCGCCGCTGGGGCCGCGCAGCACGAGCGGCGCGGGCGCGCCCCACAGATAATGCGTCTTGGCGACCATGTTGGAAATCTGGTTCATGGCGCATCCGATGAAATCCATGAACTGAAATTCGGCGACCGGACGCATGCCGGTGAGCGACGCGCCAAACGCCGCGCCCACAATGGCCGACTCGGCGATGGGCGTGTCGATGACGCGCTCGGCTCCGAAGCGGTCGATGAATCCGTCGGTGACTTTGAACGCCCCGCCGTAAATGCCGATGTCTTCGCCCAGGCAGAATACGGTGGGGTCGCGTTCCATTTCTTCCCAGATTCCCTGGCGGATGGCTTCGAGGTAGGTGAGGAGCATAAGAAATTGATCGCGGGGTAGTAAAGTTTTCCGCGCTCAGGCCGAGGTTCAATCATAGCTGAATCGGAGCGATAGCGCGTGTCGTAACGTAGCCAACACTTAAGATTAGGCTCTCCTCGCGGGACCTACTTAAAAACTGGAAGCGAGAGGGCCGGCTCCAAGTGTCTTAAGTGTCGACATGTTGACACAAAGCAACCGACGCTCGAAGACTCGAAGCAGTGTAAGGATTTGGCGCTTCAGGACATTTTTGCCTCCAAGGGCGGCCCCTGACGTGCTCATCAGTTTGGTCCGCGGGCGGCTAGGCTGACCGGTTTTCCCAATATGGAGCCTGGGGTCGTCATCCGGTATCGAATGGTTAACTATACAGATATCCCTTT
>JASIEN010000634.1 GCA_030045935.1 Candidatus Sulfotelmatobacter sp. | reverse complement strand
GAAATCAACCGCTTCACCAAACGTTCCGCATCGCGAAAATCTTTCTTGCGTCCCCGCCGTCCGCGATTGGACAACGCCTGTGCCAGATGGAGTGTTCCCGACATTTTCCCGGCACCTTCCCGATTTTGACAGTTCGGTTTCCAGTGCCGTTCCAGTGCGCTCCAAAGCGGCTTCCAATATTGAGCCGTGGATTCCATGGAGACCACAGTCAAATGCACCTGAAGCAGCCGGTGCGGCACCATGTTTTCACGTAACCCATCCATTCCATCCGCGGTTTGGACAGTCATTGGAACTAGCGGCTCAGGCTCGGGAGTGGGGCGAAGAGCGTGTCTATTATCGCGAGCCCAGCGGGCGCATGCGCTTTCTACCAGCCTGCTGGACGAGTGTAGGCGCCTCTGATCCCTTCGTTTTCCTGGCAGCAGACCGCGCTTATTTCCGTCTTGAGGACTTAATCCGATTGCATGCCCGAATCAAGGAGTTACAGAGCGATGATATGTAAGGCAAAATATGCCGCTTATGTTAAGCAAATAATGTCGTGTGCGTAAGGGTGTGATTCATAGGCATACGGTGGTTTTGGACCAGATGCCGTTACTACAAAAGATACTCTATGCACTGATTGCTAGGAAAAGGAGGTTGACAATAACTCTCGATTGAGCATAATTATACTTACACAGCGACAGGCGTGCCGGAACCGCGATCTTCATGGCCAAGAAACTCATCCGCGATCCCAAGACCCGCGTGCTCCAGCAGGAGGCCTCCCTGCACCCGCATCCCGAGCAGGTCACCGACGAATTATTCTCGACCCAGGAGTTTTTCGATCCGCGCGATCTGGTCCAGGTCAAGTACGAGATGTTACGCCGGGTGCAAAGCGAGGGACAAACGGTGAGCCAGGTGGCAGCCAATTTCGGCTTCTCGCGTCCCTCGTTCTATCAAGCGCAGACCGCATTCCAGCAGGGTGGTCTGCCGGCACTGATGCCGCAGAAGCGAGGACCGAAGCAAGCCCACAAACTCACCGCCGAAGTGCTGACCTTCGTGTGCCAGTCACAACAGGAAGATTCTTCCTTACGTCCGGCTGGGTTGGCTTTGCTGGTCAAACAGAAATACGGCATCAGCGTTCATCCCCGCAGTATCGAGCGCGCATTGACGCGCAGTCAAAAAAAACGGCGGTGAACGAAGCTCTTCTCCACTCCATCACCGCACAGGAATGGACAGCCCGTTATGAGCAATTGCGCAGTGATGCGTTGAACCGAGACTCGGGTTTCTCTAGCGGCATCGGGCTTGTCGTGTTTCTGCGCCAAGGACTAACGGCCTGGATGCACGCCTGCAGCAGTGTGCTCACACCGTCAGTCAATCAGATCACCCAGCCATCTCCCCTCAGCTCGTTGCCTTCCGATGTACGCACTCAAACCGTGCTCATCTTGGCGGGAATGCTTCTCGGCAACAGATCGGAGGCTCATTGATGCAAGCGGAAATGCAAAAGGTAAAACCCGAGCACCTCAAGCGGGACGCGTTTCTTTATGTCCGTCAGTCCACCCCTCGTCAAGTGCTGGAAAACCAAGAGAGCACCAAACGTCAGTACGCGCTTCGACAGCGCGCCATCGCGCTTGGCTGGCCGTCCGATCACATTGTGGTGATCGACAATGACCTCGGGCACTCTGGTGCTTCTGCGCTAGATCGTGAAGGTTTCAAAAAGCTCGTGGCCGAGGTGGGCATGGGACACGCAGGGCTGGTCATCGGGATCGAAGTCTCCCGTCTGGCTCGCAAGTCCAGCGACTGGCACCAATTACTCGAGATCTGCGCATTCACCGACACGCTTATCCTCGACGAAGATGGGCTCTATGATCCCGCTCACTTTAATGACCGTCTGCTGCTCGGCCTTAAAGGAACTATGAGCGAAGCGGAACTGCACGTGATGCAAGCTCGCATGCGCGGTGGCTTGCTCAACAAAGTGCGGCGCGGAGAACTGCGACTGCCACTTCCCGTCGGCTTTCTCTATGACGCCCAGGAGCAAGTAAGTCTAGATCCCGACCAGCAAGTACAACAAAGCCTCCGAACTTTGTTTCAATCCTTCCGCCGCTTGAGTTCGGCTGGCGCCGTGGTGAAAGCCTTCGCTGGAAGCCGATTGGAACCAGAAGTTGCGCGCGCTGCAAGAAGCTCAGCAAGAGTACGAGCGGCAGCGCCAAAAAGATTCGATGACCGTCGATGAAGAGCTACGCCGGCGTTTGCATACCCTCGCCACAGATTTTCCGCGCTTGTGGCGCGATCCTGACACCCCAGATCGAGAACGCAAGCGCTTAGCGCATCTGTTGCTGCAAGATGTAACGTTGATCAAGCGTGAACAGCTGCTGATCCATATTCGTTTTCCTGGAGGAGCAACCCGGACACTTGAGCTGCCACGTCCACGTCGAGTGACTGTAACTCCACGATCTGTGATTACGGAAGTCGATCGATTACTGGATGACCACTCCCCCGACACCATCGCAAATATCCTGAACGCGCGCGGTTCAGTGTCCGGCTATGGCAAACCATTTACCGGCCGCATGATCAATCGCGTGAGGGTTAAATATGGACTGAAGAGTCGTTTCGAACGATTGCGTGCGAAGGGAATGCTGACACGAGAAGAGATGGCGCAACGGCTTGGCATCAACCCCAAGCAGGTCGCAGCCTGGCGTGCTGCAGGTCTTCTCCGGGGACATTTATGCACTGAGAAAGACGAGTATCTTTACGAGGACCATGGTCCCGATCCTCCAAGAATCTAAAGGCGTGAGATTATCCAAACGGGTACGCTTCGAGAATGTCTCGCAACGACCAAGTGAGGTGCAGCGTGAGGCGTAAGCTATCGCCGCATGGGTGAACCCCTCTGTTCCCAGCCATTCGCGCATGCTCACCAACTCCCGCGAGGTGCTGCCGAAAGTCCGCACCTGTTTCTGCACTCTCCCGTCTTTCCTGACCTGCAACAGGCACGCCACGA
>JASIEN010000633.1 GCA_030045935.1 Candidatus Sulfotelmatobacter sp. | reverse complement strand
TCGAAGGACGCTTCATAGAACTATGTCTATTGACATACTAGACTTTGTCTTGATACTTTGATTGCGCTTTGTTCCAGGTTCTGTTGTTGGGGTGAACCAGGAACGGCAAGGCCTGCCGTAACGGCAGGCCTGATATGTAGGTTTTTTAAAGGCCGTACTTATGCGCTGGCAGCGGCCCCCTGCGCCGTATAGAACTTCTTGCGCGCCCGGTAGCGGATGTCATCCAGTTCGGCGTGAAGGCGGCGAATCTCAGCGTCCAACTGATTGAACGTCGTACAAGCGTTTGTCAGATTGAGGCGAGCCGAAGATTGGCCGCGAAGACCAACGCAAGCGATTGGCTGCTGCATGCCCGGCTGAGCATCCAGGTAAACCAGATCCAGATTGTAGATTTCATTGCTTATCGCTACAGGTTCGGGGACGGGCGACGCGACAGACATTGCCGGGCTCTTTTCCGATATCAGATCATCCTCGTCAGGACTGATAAGAAATGGGGCCTTCGCCATGCGAGGTTGGACCGGCGTCTCGGTCAAATTCGGAGCGGTCTTCTCCGGGGCGGACGAGACCGGCTCAGCGACTTTCCGGATTACGAACGGTCGCGGATTCGCACCATCTCCCGACCATTGCAGATTCGTAATGGAATGACCGGACTTGCATGTAACGTGGTAAACCTCACCGGTCGGGCTAGTTACGTCAAATTTGCCGCTCTCGCCGCGAAGGGCCAACGCTACGTCATACGTCGCGATCGTTTCGCCAAGTTGCATGACATGCTCCTTATTGGTGTATTCGGAGCATTGCCCGGTACATGTCTACGGCGCAAGTGATCACTGTGATTCCAAACGGGCACAGGATGATGCCGAAGGAGGGCAATCGCACACCAGCGCACGGGATATTGACTGGCGAGGGTGGTGCAGCAGAGCCAGCCGCTGACATCTACGACCCGGCCGCGGCGCCGACAGCGACTTCAGCCTTGTAAAACTTCTTCTTTGCCTGAGCGCGGATCTCATCCAGTTCGGCGTGAAGACGCCGCAGTTCCGCGTCCAGTTCGATAAAGCTGAGGCAGTGTGCGGATACCAGCCTCTCTGCCTTCACGCCGGCGTAGTCTTGCTGACCACTCGATTTCAAGTAGATGCAGGCGGACGGCTGCTGTGTCCTTGGATCTTTCTCCAAGTACATAAAATCGAGATTGGTTGTTTGCATGGAAAAATTATGCCATGGCGGGCAAGAGCAAGCTGTGAATATTCGTTTAAACGGGAACCAGTCGTAACCTAAAGTAAGCGAGATTGCGTCAATAGCCTACGCTGCAACCATGTCTTCGGCCAAGATTGGCAGCCCGGCTTTGCTCCACGCATCGAAGCCGCCGATTACGTTGATTACACTTTTGAGTCCGCCGCGCTGTAGCAGGCTGCACGCGATCGAGCTGCGGTATCCGCCCTTGCACATGACGAAGACGGTTTCGTTACGGTCGAGGTCAGGCAACTTCGCTTTGAAACCGTCGAGCGGATGATGTATGGCAGCCCCGATGTGCCCAGCCCGCCACTCCGCCGTTCTTCGCACATCGAGCACACGAGTGACTTCCGACTGGAGCCGTGCATTCAGGTCTCGGACTTGAATCTGCTCGAAATCCTCCAGCTCAAATCCGGCGCTGGCCCATCCCTGCACTCCGTCCTCCAGGAATCCACGCTCCAGGTCCAGCCCAATGCGAGCGAGGCGGGTTCGTGCCTCCTCCAGTTGTTCGGGCGCGTCGGCGATCAAAACCGGCCTGGCATTCAGATCGACGAGAGTCCCCGCCCAAGAGGCAAACTGGCCCGAAAGCGGAATGTTGATCGATCCCGGGACGTGGGCGGCTGCGAATTCATCAGCCGTGCGAACATCAATGGCGACTCCACCTTGTCTTAGAATCTGTTTCAGGTCTTCCGCTTTGATCGCTGTCAATTTCGGAAGGTCGCTTAGTGCCGGAGCGCCCGTGCGATTGATCTGCGCATCTTGCGGGAAATAGTCGGGACGCGGTGGAAGGTTGGTTGTCAGCTGACAGATGAATTCGTCTCGCGTTTTGATTTGCAGGGCGTAATTGGTCAAACGCTCGATGCGAATTGTCGAAGAGCGGGCTGTGCCCAGATTGCGTCCGCAGAGCGAGCCAGCCCCATGGCCGGGATATATGATCACGTCGTCGGGCAACGCGAGCAGCTGCTTGTGCAGCGAATCGAACAACATGCCCGCGAGCACCGGGGCGCTAAACGCTTTCGATAGATCAGGGCGTCCTACATCTCCGACGAATAACGTATCACCTGTCAGCACTGCCCACGGCTGAGAAGACTTCTCTTCATCTGTTACGAGCAAACAAATGCTCTCGGGAGTATGTCCCGGAGTTTCGAGCACTTTAATTCGAAGCGTCCCGACCTGCAACTCGAACCCGTCATGCACCGCGACGTGAGGTACTGTCGCCCCGCTGATGGGGCCTATGTAAATCTTGGCTCCGGTGCGGAGGGCTAGCTCGTTATGTCCAGAGACAAAATCGGCGTGGAGATGCGTTTCGAAGACGTGTCGGATGGTGGCACCGTGCCGCTTGGCCGCTTCGAGATAAATCTCGACATCGCGCTGGGGATCAACCACCACAGCTTCTTCCCCAGAAACCAGCAGATAGGAGGCGTGTGCCAAACAGCCCAAATAGAATTGTTCGAAATGCATCGCTTCCTCCAATTAAGAGTAAATCGAGGCCAATACTTCATTGCCGTGCGAAATGGAGAAGTTGGATTCGGCGCGAAGACTGACCAGCAAACTGGCAAGCTCAGCAACCTGAACCCGGAGCTCAGGGACTGCGATGGACTCCCACAGTTTGCCCTTGCGCAGCGGGCCCAAGGCGTACAGAAAATTCGAAGGTGAGCCTTGAGAGTCGATCACAGCGGCGTCATCCGCAACGTCCAAGCCCAAGGACAGCGCATCGGGTCGTGCCAAGCCACGATCCATAAGGTCCAACAACAGCGGACTTGAGACGCGGCGGTAATCACCTTCCGGTCCAGTGCAGTTCACTACGCGATCCACGAGCAGCTTCCTCAGTTGACCTGTCTTGCGCTCCCGATACGTGACTTCCACGCTAGCGGCGCCCTCGTGATATTCGATAATGCGGCCCGCATGGGTCTGAATTTGACCGCTCCGCAGCTGCAGCGTGAGTTGGTCCACGATTCGCTCTGCAATGCGGTGACGATGCACGTCCCAGTAACTGCGGAGATGCCGCAGGAAGCGCCGTTGCTCCACCAGTGGCAGCGAACGCCAGATCTGTTGCGTCAGCGGGCGCAAAGAATCAACCACGGCGCGCCAGTTGGAGCCATCCTGCTCCGCTTTCTTCACCTGCAGCCGGATCAAGCGAAGCAGTCCGCGCACCGTACGCGGCGTGTTTTCGGTGGGAAACGGTGGGAACGGAACCGCCGCGTGACGCTGGGGCAGCAACCCGTGGCGGGAAAGCATATGGATGGTACCTTCGAATCCTCTCGCCCGAAGTTCCAGAGTGACGTCGACGCTGGTCAGGCCGGACCCGATGAGCAGCACACTCCTGTCGTGCGTCGCAGGCGGAAAAGCATTCTGCGACCACGGATTCGCAACATAGCGAGAACTGGTGGGTGATTTTCCTGGAATCTCAAGATCAGCGG
>JASIEN010000632.1 GCA_030045935.1 Candidatus Sulfotelmatobacter sp. | reverse complement strand
CGGGGCCTGAGCTACGGCAAGAAGTTTACTCCGAGAGGAATCGACTTACTTGCCAGCCTAGTATCTGGTCCGGAGCGCTGCCAGCCACGCTCCCATTTCTTCGGAACTGTCACAATTCCTGGCCCTGGGCTGCCATGGTTCGGCTCCTCCGTTGACTCAAGTCCCTTTCAGTCGCCGTTACCCGGGTAATCTCTACCCATTCGAAACGCCTCGGTGTGACCCCACAGATATTGCTAAACTCTAATTGGGGTAGAGTGTGCACCGCTTAAATGGAAAGCGTTGTGCGTGCGAAGATTTATATCCCTCGCGAACCATGCGCCTTAGTGCGAAAGCAACTGTCGGCTTTATCTTGTACATCCTCTTGTCCGGGACAATCCTGGCGCTCGCGCTGAACCGAGAATTTTACGCTTCGACTGTTACTTCAGATTATCTTTCCCTTGCCCTGTTCAGCGCGGCGATTGTTGTTGGAGTAGTTCGCCGCTCGTGGACCGATTTGCTCTGGGTTTCGCTGGGTGCCCTTGTTTTGTGCTTCCTCGATTATCGAGTGATGGGATTCAAGCCGGCGATTATGGCGGGTTTCTCGTTTGCAGGTCTGGCAGCCTTTGGCGTCCTGGGAGCGCACGCGATCCGAACGCGCGGCGACGAACAGAAGCTGCTGCTCTGCGCGTTTGTACCGCTGATACTTTTCGTGGGAAGCGAATGGATGGCGACCTCCCTGCTCGACATTACCGCATGGCTGCACGCGAAGACGCTCGATTTATTTCTGTACTCGTTCGACAGTAGCCTGCGCGTGCAGATCAGTTTCCTCGCGGGACAATTGTTCGCGCGATCGCCCTGGCTCCGTTATATCAGCATGATTTTTTATGTGACACTCCCATTGCCGCTGGCCCTAATTTACGCAGTTCAACTGCGCCGCGATAGAAGCGCAGCTCTAGCGGGAATGATGGCATTTCTGGTGACCGGCCCACTGGGAATTCTTTTCTACAATACGTTGCCTGCATGTGGGCCGATTCATCTTTTCGGCCTTGCTTTTCCCTGGCATCCGCTGCCGACCGCGACCGCCATGCATATGCGCCTCATGCCGGTCTTGCTTCGGGGAGCGCGCAATGCCATCCCATCGCTTCATATGACCTGGGTGCTTCTGATCTGGTGGAATTCAAGAGGAGCTGCAGGCTGGGTACGAGGAATCGCCGGCGCCTTCGTATGGTTTACGATCGCCGCGACACTGGGAACCGGTGAACACTATTTCGTCGATCTGGTTGTCGCATTTCCTTTTTCGTTGATGATCCAGGCGCTCTGTTCCTATAGTCTACCCTTCCGAACGGGCGAGCGCCGCACCAGCTTCCTGTTCGGTATCTTCGTTACCTTGTTCTGGCTCGCGTTGCTCAGCTTCTGCACGAAACTTTTCTGGATTTCTCCGTTATTGCCCTGGACAATGATCGCTGCGACCGTTTCTTCATCCGTTTTTCTGTGGCATCGGTTGATGAAGGCGAATCCGCAGGTCACTACTACGGTAATGCGAGCCGCAGCGGCAGCCACAGCCTGGTAATAATGTTTTCCTCGGCAAATGGCTCAGTTTCGGATACCACCGAGAAGCTGCTCGATCTCGCCTCTTAGATTTGCGGTGAGCGGCAATAGCGGCAGGCGCGCTGGACCTCCATAATAGCCGTTGAAGTCCATCCCATACTTCACGCCGGGAATCCCTAACTCGCCGACGAGGCGTTCCGCTGCATTCACGATACGCTCTTGCTTCAGGCGCGCCAATTCCGCATCACCCTCTTTCCATGCCGCATAAATCTCGTAGCATGCCGTCGGCGCAGCGCAAGCAAAGGCCAGAATGGCCCCTACGGCTCCGGCATCGAGCGAGGGATGAAGCTTCTGCGCCGCGCCTACCAGCACCTGGAAGCCAGCCTCCTTCTGGCGTGTCTTCAGGTTGCCGACAACGCTCACGGCAGAGGAAGAAGGTTTGCTTGCCGAAGAAGAACCCGCCAGCGCTCCCACCGAAACCAGTTCTCCGCCGTTTGCACCCGAGGATGCCGCAGCCATCATGCGCGGTGTCACAGCCTCGAATGTCTCCGTAACGGTGACGCTGCGCCGGATGTGCCGCGCTCCTTCCACCATGCGGCGAACCTTTTCGACGTCTCCGCTCGACTCTTTAATACCGATAAGATTCGGGTGTTCCGCTAACTCAATGACTACCTCCGCAGGAATGTCATAGCCCGTAGCCTGCGGAAAGTTGTAAATGATCACGGGAATCGGCGACCGGTCCGACACGGCGCGGTAAAACGCCAGAATGTTCGCCTTCTCCATCTGCTTTTTGTAGTAATGCGGCGTACGCACCATGGCTATGTCGTAGCCCAGTTCGGCCGCGTACTCGGTAAGCTTTAATGTTTCAATCGCGGACTCAATACCGGTGCCTGCAACCAGAACTTTGTTCGGCGCAGCCGCCTGGCGTGCACACTTCAGTACATCTCGCCGCTCCTGATCGGAAAGCATGATTGCCTCGCCCGTTGATCCCAGCACCACGATGCCGGCCGCCGGGGTACGCGAGTAGTGCTCGACGTTCGCTTCCAGCTTTTTGTAGTAAACGTTGCCGTCAGGATAAAAGGGAGTAGTAATGGGAGGAAAAATACCATGAAGTAACATGCGGTCACCTGCTCTTTCAGCGCACCTTCCGTGTACTGGTTAGCGTATCACTTCTTCGGAGGGCAGAGCAGCGGAATGGCTTCGCGCTTGTTGCGGCGGTACACGCGGAAATCCTCCTCGTCAACGGTAACAACTGTATGTTTCGGATAGAGTTCGCTCATACGAATCAGGCAAAGATCAGCCAAGTCAGGATATCGATCCGCATACCGCACCGCGAGTTCGCGCAATTTGTCGATATGTTTATTGCAATCGAACGCGATTGCCAGCATTCCGACCGCTACCAATGTGAGGGTCTCATTGCTCGATCCGAGATGAAAGGCCGCTTCCGAGAGAACAGACTCGCAGGTCAGCGCAGGAGCGTCAATATCGCGGGCCACATCAATTGCCCAAGCATGATGTTGATCCGAGCGGTTCTTGAACGCGACGATAAACCCTGTGTCGGCGATCGCTTTCATGAACGCGAATAGCCCTTGCGCGAGGATAGGTTTTTGGGGCCACTGAGCGTCCCGGCATACTTCATCCAAGCGGGCTCGTTATTTTCGTTAAGCGTTTTTTCCAGAGATTGGCACACAACGCGATTCACTGGAACGCCCGTCCGGCGGGATTTTTCCCTAAGCCGTTCCAGCAACGGTTGCGGCAGCCGCAGGGTGATAGTGTCACTCATATGGCAATATTGTAACACATCAGGAAGAACAGCGATCGATTAGAAGCTGGTCGCCGCGACCTAAGCCTCTGAACGTTATCGGGTCAGATTGGCTCTCTCCGCCTTCAACGCCTGCAGTGCCCTGATATTCAACTCCCCGCGTTGCAACGCCGCAATTCCCTC
>JASIEN010000631.1 GCA_030045935.1 Candidatus Sulfotelmatobacter sp. | reverse complement strand
TATAAACCAGCAGAAGTCCGGTGATCGCACCCACAGCGGCAGAAATCAGCACCAGCACACCGAACAACACCCGGCCTACAACCTTCTGCCCTGCAATCTCCACCGGGGGAAGATCTTCGTAAAGCGACTTCATGGCGCAATGCGTTCAGCATAGCAAAACGCAGGGAGGTTTTCTCCGCGGCTTCGTGACATTTAGTGATGAGCCCTTTGCGGATTGATGCTGCCGGCGTCATCCTGAAGCGCCGCGTTTTCACCAGCGGGGCGAGGAGCCTGCCTGAGCCGAATGGCGAAGGGATCTCGCATGCTTTGAAGACTGCTCTGGGTGCAGACTGCGCCCGCACCCGGCATCTCTCGACGAACTCCGCACCTTAAGACTCTTCGCTTGCACCTAACCCTACGCTAAAGGGAACCCATCAAACAACCGATAAACCTCTCATGGCAGGACTCCCGCAGAGATCTCTCCAGTCCCTCGCAGCTACTGGTGCGCGCCCCGTCCTTTTGTGGGTCTTGACTCTTTTCCTCGCTCTGACCGCCGCTGCGCAAACGGAGAAGGTTCAGCTAGTCGGGGTCGGCACGACTTCCGCGCTGGCGCTCTATTCCCGTTGGTTTCAGACGTACGAAAGGCTCTACCCAGAGGTCCACTTCGTCTACATGCCCTCCGGATCGGAAAGCGGCGTCGACATGGTGAGAGCACGAATGGCAGATTTCGGAAGCACAGACGTTGCTCTCACTGCCAAAGAGCTAGCCAGGATCAACATGGCCCAATTCCCTGCGGTCGTCGGCGCTCTTGTGCCTATCTACAATCTTCCCGGCATCGCAAGCATACTCAAATTTTCGCCCCAGGCGCTGGCCGGGATCTATTTGGGAACCATCACCCGTTGGAACGACCCATTTCTTTGCGAACTGAACCCCGAGGTTTCTCTTCCCCCAAGCAACATTGTCGTCATTCATAGTGCCAGCGGCCGGGGCTCAACTTTCATCTGGTCCGATTACCTGAGCAAGGTCAGCCCCGAGTGGCGGACCCGAATCGGTCGCGGGATCTCGATCTCATGGCCTGTGGGCAAGGAAGCGGACGGCAGCGGCAACCTAGCTGACATCGTGAAAAAAACTCCCAATTCTCTGGGATTCGTTCAGTTCGTCTATGCCCTGCAACACCAGCTTCCCTGGGCCGAGGTCCGCAACGCAGCGGGAAACTTTGTTCGTCCGAATGCAGCAAACTTGCAGGCGGCTGCTGGCGATTACGGCCAGATATCGGATGCGCCCAACTCCATCACCAACCCGGCTGGGGCAAAGGCGTATCCGATCTCCAGCTTCGTTTGGATTCTGGTCCCCAGAAGTGAATCGCAAGCCAAGCGCCGTGCCCTGCAGGAATTCCTGCGCTGGGCCCTGACCGATGGCCAGAAATATGCCGAATTTTCCGGTTTCGCACCGCTGCCGCGCACGCTTGCTGAACAAGAATTAAAGGCGCTTGACGAACTACCCTAGCGTGCGAAAAAAATCGCGCGCCGCAGCACGCGATTCCTTTTATAAACAACGGATAACTAGCTCGACCGGCTCTTCAACACTTCAATCGCTTTGTTCAACTGATCGTCCGGACCGTTCTTTGGCTTGGTGTCCGGCTCCTCAGCGGCGGGCTCGGTCCCGTCGTCATCCGAGATCAAATTGTCGAGGTCATCCGCCACCAGAACGTTCGGCGTCACGGCGACATCCTGAATCGCCTTGCCGCTGGGCGAGTAGTATTTTGCAACCGACAAAATCACCGCTCCGCCATCTCCCAGTTCGATCGTCTTCTGCTCCGACCCGTCGCCGAACGTCTTATCGCCAACCACATCGGCGCGGGCATTTTCCAACAGTGCAGCAGCCACAATCTCCGCCGCTCCCGCCGTACCACGGTTTACCAGCACGGCAACAGGCAGCGAAGTCACCGCCTTCGCCGGATCGGCATTGAACGCCTGGCGCGGCACCTTCTGCCCCTGCAGATAAGTAATGGTTCCGTGGTTCAGGAAGAGGTTGGCGGTGGCAATGCCCTCGCTTTCCTCTCCATCCGACGTGTCCCGCAAATCCAGCACCAGCTTCTTTGCTCCTGACTTTTCCAGCGACTTGATCTTCGCCGCGATCTCCTGCGCCTTACCCTTGGTCAGAGCGTCGACCTTGATGTAAGCGACGCCGTCTTCCATCATCTTGTCGGAGACCGGCGGAATACTCACAAGTGCGCGCGTGATCTCCATCTTCTGCGGCTCTGCGCGGCGCGCCCGCACCACCGAAAGGTTGACAGTCGTTCCCGGGGGGCCGGCCAGCGCATTGCGAATCTCCGGCAGTGACATGTCCCGAGTGCTCTGCCCTTCAATCGACTCGAAAATGTCTGTGTCTTCAATTCCGGCCTTCTCAGCCGGAGAACCGGGCAGAACCGAAACTACGTCGGCATAGCCGAAGCGCTTCGAAATCGTCGCCCCGATATCGCCCTTGGCGTCGGTTTTGTGCGCCTTCAGCGCCTTGTACGCCTCCGGCGTCAGATAGCTGGAGTTTGCATCCAGCGATTCCAGCAGCCCGTGCAGCGCTCCCTCGGTGACTTTGGGAATGTTGGGGTCTTCCACGTACTCGCTCTGCACGCGCGTGAGCACTTCGGTGTAAACCTGCATCTGCCGGTAGGAGCCGTCATTCGACGAGGCATGCACGCCTCCGAACGAGCCCACCACCACAAACAGCAATACCGCAAAGGACGAAACTAGAACCGCAGCCTTCGTTTTCATCGACATCAGATTCTTCATTTTCCGGGA
>JASIEN010000630.1 GCA_030045935.1 Candidatus Sulfotelmatobacter sp. | reverse complement strand
AAAAAAAGAGCCGGCGAAGATTTTCGTGCCGAAGCATGGCACGGTCGACTTCAGTATCAACAGAGCATTGATCTACGATATCGCGGCCAGGGATATGAACTGAATCTGCCCTTTACAACGAATCTGCTTCCTAGTTTTGAGGTAGAACATAAGCGTCGTTACGGCTATGCTCACTCCGGTCGCGAAGTTGAAATTGTCACGCTTCGCCTGCGCGCCAGCGTAAAAAACACAATCCATTGGAGAAGGAGCGCTCCTGGCGGCACAAGCGAAGGCACGAAGACAGGTGAACCGCCACGGAAACAAACGCCGGTTCTGATCGGAGACAGAAAATTCGCGACCAACATTTACTCGCGGGACGCACTGCTTATCGGAAAGAAATATGCTGGACCTGCCATTGTCACCGAATACAGTGCAACCACGGTGATTCCGCCCGGTTGGCGGTTCTACATCGACAAGTCGGCGAATATGATCATTTCGCGAAAGTGAGCACGCCGGACGGGACGTCGCAACGCTTTCGTACAGACCGGAAGAAAAAAGAATTCTGTCGCAGTTACGTCAGAATCCCCATTTTCCTTCCGACATTGCCAAGCACTCCCAGAGCCTGCTCCAACTCTTCCTTTGTATGCGTGGCGGTCATGATTGTCCGGATGCGGGCCTTGCCTTCTGGCACTGTGGGGAAGGCAATTCCTGTGGCGAAAACGCCTTCTTTGAACAGTTCGCGGGAAAAATCCATGGTGAGCTTGCCGTCGCCAATAATGATGGGCGTAATCGGAGTTTCGCTGGCTGGCGTGGTTTTCCCGCCAATGTCAAAGCCCAATAGCCCGAGTTCTTTTTTCCAGAAGCGCGTATTCTCCCAGAGTTTTTCCATGCGCTCGGGTTCGGTTTCTAGAACTTCGAATGCGGCAATGCAAGTGGCCGCGACAGATGGCGGATGTGAGGTCGAAAATAAAAATGGGCGTGCACGATGATAGAGGAAGTCGACGAGGTCGCGTGTGCCGCAGACATAGCCGCCTAAAGCTCCAATCGCCTTCGACAAAGTTCCAACCTGAATGTCAACTCGGCCGTGCATTTTGAAGTGATCGATGGTCCCGCGTCCGTTGCGGCCCAGCACGCCGGAGGCATGAGCGTCGTCGACCATCATGATGGCGCCGTATTTTTCGGCGACATCGCAAAGCGCAGGCAGCGGGCCAATGTCGCCATCCATGGAAAAGACACCGTCGGTGATGAGCAGTTTTTTCCCAGTCTCATCTTTCACGCTGGCGATCTGCTCTTCGGCATGAGCGATGTCTTTGTGGCGGAAGACAAGAATCTTCGCCCTCGACAAACGTGCGCCATCGATGATCGAAGCGTGGTTGAGGGCATCTGAAATAATGAAATCGTCCTTTCCTAAAACAGCCGAAACCGTGCCCGCGTTTGCGGCGAATCCGGACTGGAAAACCACGCATGCTTCCACGTTTTTGAAGCGGGCGATTTTCTCTTCTAGCTCCATGTGGATTCTCATGGTGCCCGCTACGGTCCGCACGGCACCCGATCCCACCCCATATTTGCGCGTAGCCTCAAGCGCGGCCTCGCGCAGTTTGGGATGCGTGGTCAGTCCAAGATAATTATTGGAGGCAATGTTGATGACCTTCTTGCCATCGAACGTGCAGACAGGTGCCTGTTCATCTTCTAGCACGCGCAGCTTGAAGTGCGTGCCCTTGGCCTTGAGTTCATCCATCTGCTCGGCCAGGTAAGAAAGTGGATTGGTGCGGGTTGCGGTGGTCATAAGAACCTCGGGAAATTTTCTGCCAGGCCGGGTTGACCCGGATAATTCATTGCCGCAGATTTACGCGGATAACGCGGATTTGAAATTGTTTGTCATTATGAGCAAAGCGAAGAATCTACGCAACGGCACCAACTACCAGGAAATGCCTGGATCCTTCGCGCAGAGAGCGCGCTCAGGATGACCGTGAATCAGGCCTCGGGCTAAAAATCTACTTCACTCCGTTCGGATACACCAGAATCTTACTCGCCTCGCCCGTCTTCAGCCGTTCCATGGCCTTTGGAAAATCTTTCATTGAGATGCGGTCCGTGATCACCGGGTGCAGGTCGAGTTTTCCTGCCTTCAACAATGCCGTCATCTGATACCAGGTCTGGTACATGCGGCGTCCGTTGATGCCCTGAATGGTGATGCCTTTAAAAATGATGTCTTCGGAGAAATTAACCGGGATGGGTTTGGAAGTAAGGCCGAGCAGGGAAATTCTGCCCCCGCGGCGAACAATATCGAAAGCTGTTCGAATGGAGTCGGGATGCCCGGCCATTTCTAGCACCACGTCGACTCCTAACCCTCCGGTCTTCTCTATCACAATGTCTTTGACTTTTTCCTTCGAGGGATCGAGCACGTAATCGGCTTTCATCTCGCGGGCGATCTTGCGGCGGTGCTCGTTGACTTCGATGGCGAAAATTGTTGTTGCGCCGCAGGCCCTGGCTACGGCGATCGAAAACAACCCAATCGGACCCGCACCAGTGATGGCGACGGTTTTAGCGGCAATGTCGCCGGCGAGAACTGTGTGGACCGCATTCCCCAACGGATCGAGAATCGAGGCGTATTCCTGCGGAATGGCCGGATCGAGCTTCCAGATATTCGATTCGGGGATAACCACATATTCCGCAAAAGCGCCGTCGGCATCCACACCGATGATCTTCACGTTCTGGCAGATGTGCGCTTCGCCAGTGCGGCATTGCAAGCACTTGCCGCAGGCCACATGCATCTCGGCCGAAACGAAATCACCTTCCTTGACGCTTGTGACTTCATCGCCAAAGGCGACGACTTCTCCGCAGAATTCGTGGCCCGGAATCAGCGGAGGATGAATTCGGTTTTGCGCCCAGCGGTCCCAGTTGTAGATGTGCAGGTCGGTTCCGCAGATCGAGGCGACTTTGACTTTCACCAGAACGTCATTGCGGCCGAAGGCAGGAATTTTGACCTCGCGTATTTCGGCTCCGGGCGCAGGCTCGGGCTTTACAACAGCGGACATTGTTGATGGCATGAAGGGCGACCTTACAATTACGGACGATTCACAAAACGTACGATTTTAGCACCGCGATAGCGGGCTAACCGAACCGGGTGCGGCGCTTCAGTCTTGATTACTCCGCGAAGCCCGGGCAATACCCTCATTCTGAGCGTCCGAAGCATCTTCTCGATAGTCGGCTTTCCGCCGACTAGCCCAGCACAGTTCGGGCCGCGACGAGCCATATCCTTTTCGCTCCAACTCTGCCGACACGCCGCTGTAACGGTAATACTCTCGCAGCGCGAACGTAATCTTGAAGCACATAACCGCAACCCTGATTAATTGATGCAGCAGTTGGGTGCTCTGGTTCGGTTCAGGTTTACCGCCTGTTCTAAATCGCTGTACAACGCGCAACCCAGGGCCTCACTTTTCGGCGGGCAATCCCTTGCTTGATTTCGGCGGCACTTTTTTGAACTCCTCTGACCTTCCTCGCGGAATGCTCAATGTCTTCCACTCGCTCGACTTTAGATGCTTGGCAAGAAAAACAATCTGGCCGATATGTTGCGCATAGTGTGCCAGTTGCCGATTAATCGCCTGTAGCACCGTATGCGGCTCGCCGCGGACTGTCACCGTGCGCATCACGTCTTCTGGTTTAAGCGATTCGATTGTGCCAAGTACAATGTTCCAGCCGTCCTCCCACCATTTCATAACGTCGGCGCGGGTGGTGCCGGAATTGATTTCGAACTCGCGGTCGCGGAAGCGGTCGAGTTTTTCGCCGTCACTGGTCAGGAAATCGGTGAAACGCGATCGCATGTTGCCGGCAAGATGCTTGACGAGAATCGCAATTGAGTTTGCTTCAGGATCGATAGTCACGAAGAAATCTTCGTCGCGAAGCTGAGCCATGGCGTTCTCGCCCATGCGTTTGTGGCCGCGCATCTGGCGGCGGGCTTCATCTAGGTAGTGAGCAGCGGCATCCATCAGGCACCTTTTCGATGCGCCCTTTATGCCACAGGATTCTGCGGTGGCACCAGCGGGTACGGAGCGGCAATGATCGCCGGCTTTATCTCTAACTCCACCTCGACACCCCCAACCCAGCCAGAAAATAAGTTATAAAGCAGCCCCCAGATCATCCCCATAATGAAACCGCAGATACCGTAGAGAAAGGGCATGAGAACGGCGAAACCAACCCCAAAGATGCCAGCGATGGGGCTGTTGCGGCCCACTGCCGATCCCAGCAGACCAATGAGGAGAAAAAAAGGCGCCAGAATCAGTCCCAGACAGCCATAAAGCAAACCTGCAATCTTGGCCACTGAGAACACATCCACCGATTTGATAATGTGCACGCATTGCTCCTTTCAATGTCCCGCTTTGCCTGCCTGAGATGCCCGCTTAAAGGTGTACTCCGCAGCTTGGGATTAATCAATAGTTTCCGCAGGGCGCTGCGGAATGAGTTAGGGAGGGATGACTCTTATACCCGCTGCACTCCGCCCAGCTTCTGCAGCGCCTTCACAATCTGGTCCGAGGCTGTCGTAATCTGGTCATCGCGCAAGGTGTCTTCATCCGACTGGAGCCGGGCGCGCAGAAGGATGGAATACTTGCCCGCTCCGACCGAGCCGCCGCGGAAAATCTCAACCGGCATGAAGGAGCGCAG
>JASIEN010000057.1 GCA_030045935.1 Candidatus Sulfotelmatobacter sp. | reverse complement strand
GGCGCCGGCTGTAACTCCGGCGATTTAGATAAGACCTCAGAAGTTTTGTCTGTCCGAGAGCGAAGCCCTGCCGCTTTGCTGCTTACTGACGTTGGCTTCTTACGTCCGCCAAGCGCGGCCAATTGTTCTTCAAGATTGCCTAGGATGGCATCACCCATCGCGTCGGCGATGGCCTGAACCCTATCGCTTTGCCTTTTGGTTTCGTAAAGCAGCAGGGCCAGCTTGTCGATTTCTTTCAGTAGCTGCCGGGCCTGAGCCTGCCTGACGTTATTGTTGGAAGACGATTTGAAAACCCGTTTGTTCTTACTTTCCGAATGCTGCCTGTCAGACATTATTGCACCCGTAAATCGAGCCTACTTTCCTCGAGAATTCAAGACAAGCGTCAAACTACGCCAACCACTCAGGCAACGAGGTGCTATTGGCTGTGCGCTTCATTGGCTGGCATTTTGACAACCACCCTTAACAGAAGGTGCGATCTTCGGATGATGTACCACGGTCCAGAGTTGGCGCTCAATCTTGTCTCTTTGTGTTTTCGGCATCGAGGGGCCACGTCGGGTAAAATCAACCCTTTATGTTGCGCTACTTCACGGCCGGCGAGTCTCACGGCGAGGCCCTGATCGCCGTTCTATCGGGCATGCCTGCGGGACTCAAGATAGACCAGGCATTGATCGACCGGGAGCTCTGGCGGCGTCAGCAAGGCTATGGCCGCGGCGGGCGCATGAAGATTGAGCGCGATACAGCGCATATTCTTTCCGGCGTAAGGCACGGGATGACGATTGGTTCGCCGATTTCGATCGAACTCGAGAACCGGGACTGGAAAAATTGGCAGGAATCGCTGCCGGTCGAAGAGGGAGATCCCGGCAGGCATAAGCGCGTTGCATCGCCCCGGCCGGGACACGCCGACTTAGCCGGCGCGTTGAAATACAATTTTCCTGAGGCGCGCTATGTGCTCGAACGAGCCTCGGCGCGCGAGTCCGCGGCACGGGTTGCCATTGGCGCAATTGCCAAACTGTTTCTTCGGGAATTGGGGATTGAGGTTCTCAGCCACGTGGTCGCCGTTGGCTGCGTGACCGTGCAAAATGGGGTTTCCTGGGAAAAGATTCAGGCTCTCTCCAAACGGAGTGAAGTATTGCTGAACTGTGCCGATCTGGAAAACGAACAAGAAATGAAAGAAGAAGTCGACAAAGTTTTGAAAACCGGCGATTCTCTAGGTGGAGTCTTCGAAGTGGTTGCGCACAGCGTCCCGCCAGGCCTCGGCACCTACGCTCAATGGGACGAGCGGCTCGATGCCCTGCTGGCAGCCGCCGTTATGTCGTTGCAGGCGGTGAAGGCGGTTGAAATCGGTTCTGGAGTTACCGCTGCCGCTTCTCCGGGTTCGGCCGTGCATGATGAAATCGGATACGAGAAGCCTGCAAACTTGAGCGGGTTCACCCGCACGCGCAACAACGCAGGCGGCGTCGAGGGCGGGGTTTCCAACGGGGAGGAGATTCGCGTGCGCGGCTACTTGAAACCGATCTCTACATTGCGGCGCCCGCTACGCTCGGTGGATTTTGCCACGCGCCAGCCCGTCAGCGCGAGCTATGAGCGCTCGGACGTTTGTGTTGTACCTGCCGCGGGCGTGGCCGCCGAGGCTATGGTCGCACTAACCCTAGCCCGCTGTGCTCTGGAAAAGTTTGGCGGCGATTCCATGGGGGAAACGTTGCGAAACTATCAGGGTTATTGTGAACAATTGAAAAGCTATTAAGAAAGATGATTTATCCGATCGTAAAATATGGCGATCCTGTTCTCGAAAAGCCGGCCGAGCCGGTCACCGTTTTCGATGAAGCGTTGAAGAAACTGATCGACGATATGTTCGAGTCGATGTACGCCGCAAAAGGGGTAGGACTGGCCGCGCCGCAAATCGGAATCTCGCGCCGCATTGCGGTCGTGGATGTGACGTTTAAGGAAGATCCCGGCGCCAAGCTGGTGCTGATTAATCCTGAAATCATTCACAAGGAGGGCCGCCATCAGCAAAGCGAGGGATGCCTGAGCATTCCCGAATTCCGTGAGAACGTGACCCGCGCCAAGGTTGTTACTATTCGCGCGCAGGATGCAGCCGGCAAGTTTTTCGAGAAAAGCAGCGATGAACTGCTGGCACGCGCACTCCAGCATGAGACCGATCACCTGAATGGCAAACTCTATCTCAACCACTTGAGCGCGATCAAACGCGATCTGATCAGGCGAAAAATTCGCAAACTGATAAAAGCGGGAGAATGGTAGGGACAGTGCAGTTTGGGAGCTGATGACCGGCGTCATCCCGAAGCCCCGCGCTTTCACCAGTGGGGCGAGGGATCTCGCGTGTAGCGGAACTTATCATGTGTGCCAACGGCACCACTACCAATTACTCAATTGCCTTCCTCGCCCAATCTGGTTTTTTGTGGTACTCCGGCATTCGCGGTGTCCACGCTTGATCGCCTCGTCGCGGCCGGAATGAAGCCCCAACTTGTGGTCACACAACCAGATCGCCCGCGGGGGCGCGGGCTCGAGGTGGTTTTGTCTCCCGTAAAGCAACGAGCTGTGGAATTGGACTTGCCGCTGGCGCAGCCCGAACGCATCAGGAACAATCCGCAATTTCAGTCTCAACTCGGCGCTCTTATGCCGGACGCAATCATCGTTGTTGGCTATGGCAGAATTATTCCTCAGTGGATGCTCGATCTTCCGCCACTCGGCAACATCAACCTGCATGCCTCGCTCTTGCCGAAATATCGGGGCGCTGCACCGATCCAGTGGGCGATTGCGAGCAGCGAAACCGTCACCGGAGTTACCACCATGAAAATCGATGCCGGCCTCGATACCGGTGACATCTTGCTGCAAAAAGAAATCCCCATTGAGCCGCAAGACACATCGGAAACGCTTTCACCGAAGCTGGCGGGCATAGGCGCGGACTTGATGATTGAGACCCTGCGTGGGCTGCAGGCAGGCAGCATTCAGCCGCGTCCGCAAGATCATTCGCAGGCAACGCTGGCTCCGATTCTTAAAAAAGAGGATGGCGAGATCAATTTCTTGCGCCCGGCCGCGGAGATTATCGACCGCATGCGCGGGTTTCAACCCTGGCCGGGGGCATACACGAAGTTTCGCGGGAAAAATTTGCAGTTGAGGAAAGCCAGAGCCACCGCGACCGATTTGCCGCCAGGAGACCTAAAAATACAAAATAACCACCTCTTCGCAGGCTGTGGCAATCACTCGTCGATTGTAATAGACGAACTTCAGCTGGAAGGCAAGAAGAAAACTTCTGCCGCAGAGTTCATTCGCGGTTATCGGCCTAGATCCGGCGAGAAGCTCGGCACATAAATGTGCGGCATTCCCCGTGTTTGTGCTTCCATAATGCTTGTCCCTTGAAACCAACCTCTCCATATTCTCAATCGAAAGTCTCTCCCGCTCGCGCTTCGGCATTCGACATTCTGGTGCGGGTTGAGCGTGAGGGCTCGTACGCTTCCGAACTACTGCATGCTCGAACGTATGAACGCTTATCCGCGGCCGACCACTCCCTGGCAACCGAATTGGTCATGGGCGTTTTGCGCTGGCGATCGGTGCTCGATGAGCAGATTTCGAGTGTTTCTGAGCGTCCGCTTGCGAAGATCGATCTGGAAACTCTGACCGCAATTCGACTCGGGGCTTACCAGACTGGCAGATTGTCCCGCATTCCCTCCCATGCCGCAATCGACGAGAGCGTAGAACTGGTAAAGCGCGCCCGGAAGCGCTCGGCCGCTGCATTCGTTAATGCAGTGCTGCGCAAGCTGGTTGCCGCAAGGCGGCAGGCCGGCACATCTGGGTCCGGCGAAGCGGCAGAGCTGGCAATCAGCGCCCATCCGCCCTGGCTGGTTGAGCACTGGATAAAGGCTTACGGACTCGAGACCGCGCGCCGGATCTGCAACTACGATCAGGCAGTTCCTGTCACTGCTATCCGGCTTTACGATTCCGGTCCTCACTCTGCGTCGGAAATAGAACGCCGGCTGCTGAAT
>JASIEN010000629.1 GCA_030045935.1 Candidatus Sulfotelmatobacter sp. | reverse complement strand
CGCCTGCGCATAGTCTCCCTGCCTTTCAAAAATCTGGCCCATGTTGATCCATGTCAGCGCAGTCGCTCGCTTGTTTCCCAAATGCTCAGCCAGATCGGCCGCCCGTCCCATGTAAGAGAGCGCCTGCGCATAGTTTCCGCGTTCCGTATTGAGGATGCCGAGATTCCCCACGGCATTGAGGATCACCATGTCATCGTGCAGCTTGTCTCCCAGAACCAGGTCCTTTTGATAGCACTCGTTGGCCAGCGTGATTTCGCCTTCGTCCTTGTAGACGTTTCCGGTGTTGTTGATCGCCCGGGCGGCGGCGCGATCGTCGTGGATCGCTTCGCTCACAGTCAGGCTCTTTTGAAACCATTCCATGGCCTCCTGCAGCTCGCCCTGGTCATAGTGCACGAGCCCGATATCGCTCAGCGCACGCGCCTGCGCCGCTCCCGGGTCCGTACCCCGGCTCACGACAAGCCCCAGTTGGAAGGCCGACATGGCTTGCTGCAAATCGCCATGAGTGCGTGCGTCGTGTCCGATTTCCAAAATCGCAAACGCCAGGTCCGCGAGCGCCAGATCGCTATTTTGAGAAAGCAGCGTCTGGCGCTCCGCTTCACCGCCTGCCGCCATCAGTTGTTCCGCCAGGTCCCGCGCCGCCGGTACTTCTTTCCAGATGTTCCAGCCGTCTTGCTCTTTCGCCCACTCGATGATCAGGAACCTTTTGGTGGAATTCGCCCCCGCGGCTTTCGGGATGAACTCGCGATTGACCCGTAGCCGCGCACGATCGCCGGAAAGCATCGGTCCCCGCACGGTTTCCTCCCGGACCTCGACAACGGAAGCAAAGAGCTTTCTGAGCTGTTCCCGTTGATCGGCGAGTTGCGGCGATTTGTTGCTCCACAACGCCAGGACGGCATCCGCGTTCCGCTTGGCGTACGCGTCGTGGAGACTTTGGATGCGCGCGGCTAACGCCGCCGAATCAGAATCCTGAGACAGAACTGTGACACAGAATGCCGTGCAGAAAACAGCGCGCTCCACAGCTGAACATCTCCGAAACGACATCCCGATGCCTTCTACACAGACCGTAAATTAGATCGTGCGGAATTAGATCAAGGATACATGCATGGACGCGTTCATTTCCAGCACCCGGATCGCATCGCGCGGCTCAGGGTTTCGTATTTCGCAGGCGCGCGGCGCTTCGAGCAAGCGCCGCAACCACGGATGAATCCGGGTTCTGCTCGTGCGCCGTGAGCAACTCGCTCTCTGCTTCATCCAATAGCCCCAATTGGGCATACGCGATGCCCAGCACCAGGTGCGCACCGGGATCAATCGCTTTCAATCGGTTGATCTCCGCTTCTCCCGCCGCACTCAGAACCCGGAATCGCGCCTCGGGCGCTGGAGGCGCCGGAACTGTAAACTCGGCGCCTTTCTCGCGGACGCCGAGCTGCCAGGAGTAGCGCGCGCCGCGTGCAAGTGCGTTCGCAACCTGCCACTCCGATTCGCGAATCCACGGGCTCTTCGCCATTTCCTCGAAATGATCGTTATAGATGCTCACCCTGTATTCGGCGCCCGCAACCGGTTTCCAACGGATTGTCGGCGTTTGTTCTTCCACAACAACACCCATCGGCCCCAGAAGTTCCACTCCGGACGGCGTTGGTTGCGATCCCAAAAGGACACCGCGTTTGCCCGTCAAAACGGCCAGTTCGGCAGGCGCTTCGATCTGCTTCGCCGTAAGCGCCCGTTCCACCGACGCACGCAGGCGCGCCGGCAGATCGTCCAGTCCCGTTACGGCGCCTCCCGGCGCTGTAGCGATGATCCTCTTGCCGTCCCGAATTCCCGCGGGCTGCTGGATTTGCTGATGGGCCGCACTGGCGTTGAGCGGGGGCGCCTCAGGCACCGATTTTCGAACCACGACCAGCACTAGTGCCGCGCAGGCGGCGGCTCCCGCCAATACCATTCCCGCTTTACAGGCTGACACCTCGCGCCAGATTTCGGAAACGCGCGCGCGCCAGCCCGGTAAGTTAGCCGGTGCTGCCATGTCCCGCTGCAACGTCTCGAGTTCCGCCAGGGCAGCCGCGCACGATCCGCATTCCCGCGCGTGCTGTTCGATTTCTTCGGTCTCCTCTTTGGCTAACCGATGATCTACGTAAGCGGCAATTTCGTCGTAGGTAAGATGGGCGGGAACTGCCGCTTCCGATTCCAAAACCGCCCGGAAGGCTTCCACCCCGGTGTACAGCTCGCTCGCGGAGGCCACGCGCGCTCGGCATCCCTCGCATTCGGCAATATGTTTGGAGGCCCGGATCAGCTCGGCGGCTGCCAGCGAACGGTTGCGATACGACGCAACCTGCTCCTCACTCAAATGCGGTGTCATTCGTCATCCTTACTCCAGCGGGCGTATGCCCGCGCGCATTGCTTTAACCTCATGGACGCAGAATCCTGCCGGGTATTGCCATCACTTCTCAGTTCTTTCGCCTGCCTCTCGCATCCGGCGCGCCAGCCGTTTGCGCGCCGCACTGCGCCGGTTCACCACATCCTGACGGCTCATCCCCAATTCACGGGCGATTCGCGTATCGTCCAGCGGCAGCTCGTTCCATAACTTGGCGAAGTCCATCACCTTCATTTCAAGAGCGTTAGCCATCTGCTCCAAAGTTGCTACCCCTAAATGAACGAATAACTGGATCTCACCCCCAGCCCCGTCGTTCAAGTTCAACAGCAAGGCCTTACGGTGCGGAACCGGAAGGTCGCAAATCTCTTGCCACAGGCGCGCCATATAGGCCCGGCCAATCAGTTTGGTCTCGGCGGTCGGTTGAGTATCCTGCAATCGCTCCCAACGATTCGATTCCTCGCCGCTACTCTGCTCCAGCGGCTGGACTTGTGCTTCTTTCAAACCCGACCAATCGGCGGCTATTTCGACCATCGCGTCGAACAGCAGTGGCGCGCCCGACGCGCCCAGAATGGCCTCAGCCAGCTCGGGCGCGCGCAGCCGGCTGGGCTCCGCCGACTCGCGCAGCCTGCGCCGCAGCTCGCTGAGTGACGGGGTGTCCGTCGCCGGTTCGCTTCCGCGCAAGCGTGCGAATCCGCAAACCTCCTGCCCGTCCTCGCTGTCCCAAAGCGCCAGCCGCGGTGAATGTGTCATCGCATAGCGAAGCTTCATGGTTAGGCTCAGCCATGCCGGCTTCCTGGCTCGAAAATATTCGTTGCAGGCGTTATACGCGGTAACAGCGGCATACCCGCTGAGGTTGCGCACCGGCTGTCGCTCTTCGCTCCTTATTCGCTCGAACCTCGCCAGCAGTTGGTAGAGAGCGCTGCTCGAAACGTCATCAATATCCGCCACCTGGATTCTGCCCCCATCGCGTCTTCCAACCGACCCCAATTTAAAACTGACAATTCGACGAATCAGCGGCGCGGCATAAGTGCTGACCAGTGAATCGAGTAACTGCGCAGCGCGGTCCTTGTCCGGCTCACGCAGCCACTCTTCGAACAGGGTCTCCGGCTGCGCAGTTTGCCCCCGTTCTGTCATGGCCTGAAACGTCTGTAACGTTTTTATCACAACACCTGAAATGGTGATTTGATTCCCGCCCGGCAATATCAGGTCACCTTCTGCATCATCTATGGCCATGAAGATCCACCTCGCGGAAGACCCCCTCGGAGGAAGCAACATGGGCAGGATACTTTCGCACTGCCTGCTGCTGGCGCTCGTGGCGTCAGCAGCAGGGCACGTAAAAGCAGGGCAGTTTCTGCTGGCCGCGCGCTCGAGCGGCGTCTGGACGCTCGAGGAGGCGGAAGCCATTCAGGTCAATGGCAAGGACAAAATACGCGCCGTCGCTCTGTCCCCCGCGCCCCCTGCTAGCTGGGATGCGAAAGCCCTTGGCCGCCTGCCCGACGACTCGTTGGCTGGCTTCTCGGCCATCATGCGCGCTTCGGATGGCACTTTGCTGGCGCAGACCGGAGAATCGGGTGGCTGGCTGCTGTTGTTGCCGGATGGCGAAAAGAATAAGGCCGCTCAATCCGCCGTCGAGCTCTGGCGGAACGCCGTAATCACCGTAAAACAGGACCGAAAAGACAAAACCGGACGGACGGTCCGGCTCGCCGATCTCTGCGCGATCGTCCCTGGGCAGGATCCGTCCTTATCCGCGGCACACCTGGCCACGGATGTCTCGCTCCATAAACTTCCGGGAATCGACGACTCGCAGGCTTTTCGCCAGATGCTGGAACTCATGCCGGTGGCGGCGAAGACCTATTCTTCAGGTCAGGCTTCAGACAAAATTCGTGATTACGTAAGCAGCGCGATGTCCACGCGGCTCCAAAAATGGCATGGGGGCGATGCTACGGTTACCGTGCTCGATGAATGCCTGGCGCTCGCCAAGGTGTCCGAAGCCGCCTATCCCAGCGACGCGGCGCAAGCCGGACTTCGAAAACAGGCCGCCGAGTCCAAAAGGTGGCTCGACCGAAGGGTAGCCATTCTGCGCGCGCTCGACGCCGGCAAGCAGGCCGACGCCTTTCTGACGGCCTATCGCGAATTTGAGCCCTATGACAGATCCTTTTCGGATCTCGCTGGCAAACGCCGCGCTCACCTTCAGGAAAGTGCTCTCAA
>JASIEN010000628.1 GCA_030045935.1 Candidatus Sulfotelmatobacter sp. | reverse complement strand
GTCCATGCCAGCCGGGAAAGTGAGAAAAGGAGGGAATCATGCAAGGCGCGATGGTAAGGAATACGGGATGGCCTGACCCTGGCCACAGCAATCTGCACGAGGGAAAAACGAGCGTGATCGTTTTCCCCCTAGCGGAATGTCTGGAATGCCAGCAAACCGTCGAATCGGAGGATCAACTAGACGAGCAGAGTCTTTCCCTGGAGGATGAAATCGATTTGGAAAGCGACTTCCAGGAAATTGTGGGCAATAACACCCGGCTCAAAGCCGTGCTGGATAACGTGCGAATAGTGGCTCCGGCCGACTCATCCGTGCTTATCTTGGGCGAGACGGGCACTGGCAAAGAGTTGATCGCACGCGCCATTCATGACCTTAGCCCCCGCAAGAATTACCCTTTCGTCAAGGTGAACTGTGCGGCCATTCCTTCAGGACTTCTCGAAAGCGAGTTGTTTGGGCACGAAAAGGGTGCATTCACGGGAGCCATCGCTCAAAAGATTGGACGATTCGAGCTGGCGAACAGAGGAACTCTGTTTCTGGATGAAGTCGGTGACATACCACCCGAATTGCAGCCCAAGCTTCTGAGAGTCCTGCAAGAGCAAGAGTTTGAACGCTTGGGGAGCACCCGCACGCAGCGGGTGGATGTTCGAGTAGTGGCCGCCACGAACGCCGACCTTGCGAACATGGTGGCGGAGAAGAAATTTCGTGCCGACCTTTATTATCGGTTGAATGTGTTTCCGATTGCCGTTCCAGCGCTGCGCGAGCGACGTGATGATATCGAGCATCTCGTCGGTCATTTTGCCAGAAAGTATGCTAAACGCATGGGAAAGCGCATTACGAGAGTGCCAAGAGCAACGATGCAGGCTCTTGTCCGTTATACCTGGCCGGGGAACGTTCGCGAATTACAGAATCTGATGGAGCGAGCCGTTCTGTTATCCAGCGGGACATCCCTGCGAGTGCCCTTAACCGATATTGTTACCGAGTGTGATCTGGGTGCACCGCCTGACGGTAATGTGCTCGAACAGGCAGAGCGGGAGTTGATTTTGCGAGCACTGCGCGAAAGCAACTGGGTTGTTGGAGGAACCCGCGGTGCGGCTGCACGGTTGCGTCTGAACAGAACGGGTTTGGCGTACAAGATAAAGAAGTTTGGAATCTCCCGGCCCTTGTAGCAAGACACATCGGACGAGGGCGGTGACGCAAGTGAGGAAGCACAAGCCCCGAGTTGGGGTCTCGCCGCGTACACAAGAAGCTAGTGGGGTGGGTTATCTTTCGTGCGCGAGCGACCATCGGCTGCAAGCGGGGCGCTGGGTTTCAGTCCATTGGCGGGGGCGCATCACAGACGCCTCGAGTCTCGAAGGTGTTCCATTCGAAGCCACACTCGCGGAACCATTTGTCTTCTTTGCGTGGCGACCAGCCGCAGATTCGGGTGTTAAGAGGCGTGCGATGCCGACTCCTTCGCAACCTGAAATACTTTCGGAAAGAGCAGTCCGGTTCGACTCTTATATTCTGCGAACCCCGCGTGGCGGGCAAGACTTTTGTCCTTCCTCAACATATTCCGGACAAAGAACCCGAAAACCCACGCTCCAAGCACAACAAATGGAATCCAGTGCATGGACATGATCGCATACGAAAGATAGATGAGGATTTCGCCGAGGTAGTTCGGGTTCCTAGTTCTCGTAAAGAGTCCGTCTTCAATCAATCCCTTTCTCTCACGCAGTGTAAAAAACTTCTGCGCGTCACTCACGTAATGGAAGAAGATGCCAACAATGTAGAGGAAGAGCACGATTGCGAATACGTAGGGACGAAGAATGACGTGGCGGCTGATGAGTAGGTACGGCGTCAGATAATAGCCCGCCAGTGGGAGGAACACGACCAGCAGACCCGCTCCGACTGGAATTTTCTGCGCGAATCGAGGGTCTGGGTAATAGCTCTGCTTCATTAACCACAAGAGCGAGTACGTTCCATGCAGAGCCAAATACACGAAGGCTTCGGTGCTCCAATCGCCGTAAGCCAACATGAGTCCGAGGACAACTGGAATCACCAGAACTTTATGGATATTGATGAGTGTTCCGACCGTTGTCATAAACGCCTCCAGACGGCACCCATTCTAGTACCCTCCCTCACTGTTGAGGATGTCGCTCACCCGAACCTCCCACTACGAAAAAACAGAATTTTCCAGCCTTCCTGGAACGCGCGTATGTTGAGAGGAAACGGTATCGCAAGTTGATCCTCACCCAGGGGTTATGCCAGAAGTGCGGACTTGGATTCAGTTATCGAAATCTGAAGAGCGGGCGCCGTCGAGCGAGCCGCGATTGATGTCTGTCTTCTGACGGAAGTGTCAGATTATTGGCTCCTTTCTCGTCGTTGACAGGGCGCTGTTTTGCTCTGACAACCGGCCACCGTCTGGGACTAACCCATGTGAATCACGCCCTTTGCGCCTTAGAGCAACTAACTGAAACTGACTTTAAGCTTGGGCGGTCACGTGCTACCGACCCACGCAAACGCACTGGTTGAGCTCGGGTTGCGCGGGCTATCGGTCAACACATCGACGCGGGCCCGCTTGGGCAGCCTTGAGATGCAAACGCAATAACGTGATTCGGAGGGGGAAGTTTATGGTCACTAAATGGTCGGTAGTTGGTTTCTGTGCCGCAGTGATGTTCGTACTGACACTGCCCACTGTGCTGATGGCAGACGAGTGGGACAAGGCAACCAAACTCACATTCAACGAACCGGTCGAAATACCACGGATGGTGCTCCCCGCAGGCACCTATTGGTTCACCCTAGCTAACAACGAGTCGGACCGCAACATCGTTGACGTCTGGAATTCTGATCGCAGTCGCTTGATCACAACGATTCTTGCCGTTCCTGACTATCGTCTTAAGCCGACGGGAAAGACTGTCGTCCACTTTACAGAGCGTCCATCTGGCGCGCCTGAAGCTATTCATTCGTGGTTCTATCCAGGTGATAACTTCGGCGAGGAGTTCGTTTATCCAAGATCAAGAGCCGTGCAGTTGGCCAAACAGACGAATCGTCCCGTTCTCTCGATGCGAGAACCGGTGCCGACAGAACCGCAACAGATCAAACAGGCTCCGGTGAAGGCCGTGACACCCAGCGGTGAAGAGACCGACATGACCGCCGTTGTCGGGACCAAGCCGTAAAAGCGGACACGGCGGCGAGTTCGCTCCCAAAAGACCAGTAGCTGCCTTCTGCTAGTCGGATTGGTTGGTTTACTCGCCCTTGGAAGCTCGTTGAACTTCGCTTTGCGCCACGAAGCATTTCTTAACGCCCGTTTGGTGATCATGTGGCGCCGCGTTACGGCGCCACAGCTATTGCAAACCGACACGAGTAACTCATACGGAATGAAGCCCATCCTCATTTTCGGTGTGGAAGCGATAGCCGGCACATATTTCTCGAGCCCAACTAACATTTTTGCCCCTGCGTCTACCCCAGCGCGCTC
>JASIEN010000627.1 GCA_030045935.1 Candidatus Sulfotelmatobacter sp. | reverse complement strand
TGTACCGTAATCTTGATCATGGGATGCAGTCGCCGATATTCTGCTAGAACCGGCAGCAAGTACAAGGCCGTAAACTCATTCGCGGCGATGACCAGCTTGCCCTTTTGCAGCTCGCGCAAGTCAGCCATCGATTCTTCCGCGTCCTGGCGGAGGTTGATCAGCCTCTCGGCGTACTCGTAAAGTACGTGACCCACGTCAGTAAGCACGCCTTCCCTCGAAGAGCGATCGAAAAGGCCTTCCCCTAGTTCATCTTCCAACTTGCGGATGGTCTGGCTGACTGCGGACTGCGTGCGGTGGAGCTTTTCCGCTGCGCGTGAGAAGCGACGCTCGCGCGCTACCGCCAGAAAGACTTCCAGTTGAGAAAGTTCCATATCCGCGTGCTCCTTATCGAAACTTTATGTTAAATAAGCATTGCTAATTATAGTAGATACGCTAATCTCAACTAAATAATTATTAGTTTTGCTTCACGCGTTTTGCTCTCTAGCATTGAGAGAGTCCTATCCAAAGGAACCAATATGGCCAGCGAGCAAGTCCGCATTACAGTCTTCGATACCACTCTCCGCGACGGAGAACAGTCCCCCGGTTGCAGCATGAATCGCGAGGAAAAATTGCGCCTCGCGCATCAACTCGACCGCCTGGGTGTGGATGTGATCGAAGCCGGCTTCCCGATTGCCTCGGAGGGCGATTTTGAGGGTGTGAGAGCCATTGCTGAGTCTGTTCGGCGTCCTGTGATTTCGGGCCTGGCCCGCGCCTGCAAAGCGGATATTGAGCGCGCCTGGGAAGCTTTGAGGGACGCCGCGCACCCGCGCATCCACGTTTTCCTTGCCACTTCGGATATTCATTTGAAATACAAACTGCGCATCACGCGTGAAGAGTGTTTGGTCCAGGCCCGGGAAGCCGTCGCGTTTGCCAGGTCGTTGTGCCCCGATGTTGAGTTTTCTCCAGAAGATGCCACGCGCACCGATCCTGAATTTCTCTGCCGAATGCTCGGAGCGGTGATTGAAGCAGGAGCGACTACTCTCAATATTCCGGACACTGTCGGTTACACCGTACCGGCCGAGTTCGGCGAACTGATTGCAACCATCCGCCGCCGCGTGAAGGGAATCGAGAATGTCACCATCTCGGCCCACTGCCATAACGATCTCGGCATGGCGGTGGCCAACACCATGGCTGCGATTTCAGCTGGAGCGCGCCAGGTGGAGTGCACCATCAATGGCATTGGCGAGCGCGCCGGCAATGCCTCGCTGGAAGAGATCGTCATGGCAATGCATGTGCGGAAAGATCGTTATCCATACACAACAGGCATCGCTTCGCATCAGCTGTTTCCCGCGAGCCAGTTGCTGAGCGAAATCACGGGCGTAGCGGTACAGCCCAATAAAGCCATCATTGGACGCAATGCCTTCGCGCACGAAGCCGGCATCCATCAGGATGGCGTGCTCAAGAACCCGTTGACCTACGAGATCATGACGCCGCAATCGGTCGGCGTTCCCGATTCGAAGCTGGTGCTGGGCAAGCATTCCGGCCGTCATGCCCTGGCGATTCGCTGCGAACAACTTGGTTACCAATTCGACCGCCGCGCTCTGGACGATATTTACCGCCGCTTTGTTCGCCTGGCCGATAAGATCAAGCGCGTGGAAGATCATCACCTGCTCGAGTTAATCCGCGAGACGCACAAGCCTGCGGCTTCGGCCACGCCGCTGTTCGAGCCGCTGCCGACTGCATATGCGGTTGCAGCAGCCGCGAACCCGCCTTCGCCTGCTCCCGAGCAGCATCGGCCATTTCCTATGGCACAGCAGCCCAATGCCTTCGGCCTGCCGTTCCCGCTCGAGCACCACGATCAGGAAGACTACCTCTGGGGCGTTTAGCACGCTCGTGTATAGTCGTCTGCGCGGTTGATTCAGGAAATACGCGTGTGCATTTTGAGAACGCGCAAGCGATCCTTCGCGCAGAGGATGTCCATGCTTCTGAGACTAACGATTCTCCCAGGCGATGGCATCGGCGCTGAAGTCACCGAGCAGGCGGTGCTGGTATTGCAGGCTGTGGCTGACGTATTCGGGCACCAGCTCGAACTTCAACAAAAGCTTATCGGCGGCGCAGCTCTCGCCGCCGCGAACGACCCGCTCCCCGCCGACACCATTCAAGCCTGCCTCTCATCCTCAGCCGTGCTCCTCGGAGCTGTCGGCAGCCCTGCATTCGATCACTATCCCCGTCAGCAGCGTCCTGAGGCCGGACTGCTCCGCCTGCGTCGCGAACTCGGAGCGTATGCCAATTTGCGGCCCGCAGTTTGTTTTCCTTCACTCATCACTAGCTCCCCGTTGCGAGCCGAGCTGATTCGCGGAACTGACATCATGATCGTGCGCGAGCTGCTGGGTGGACTCTATTTCGGAGAACCTCGGTCAATCTCTGGCGAAGCAGGCGCTCGCGTTGCCATCAACACAATGACTTACGACGAGCCTTCGGTCGAGCGTATCGCCCGAGTGGCATTCGATCTTGGCATGAAGCGCCGCCGCAGGGTTCTGTCAGTTGACAAAGCCAACGTGCTTGAATGCTCGCGCCTGTGGCGGGAGGTCGTTACGCGCTGCTCGAAAGACTACCCAGTCGTCCAACTCTCGCACATGTATGTTGATTCGGCGGCGATGTCGTTAGTGCAGCATCCAAGGGATTTTGACGTGGTGCTCACGGAAAATATGTTTGGAGACATTCTCTCCGATCAGGCTGGCGGAGTTGTCGGCTCCCTCGGATTGCTGGCCTCAGCCAGCATCGGCGGAAAAGTCTGGCTTTACGAACCGGTGCATGGCTCGGCGCCGGATATCGCGGGGAAAGGAATTGCCAATCCGTTGGGCGCGATCTTGTCGGCCGCGATGCTCCTACGCCATTCCTTCCAACTCGAAAACGAAGCCGCCTGTATTGAAAATGCGGTGAATGAAACACTTAATCAGGGATTCCGCACCGCCGATCTGGCGAGAGGAACGGATAAGACGGTATCAACGTCGGCGATGGGCCATCAAGTGGTTGAAACCGTCAAGAAAGCGGCGCTGAAGGAGCGGTTAGCTTAAGCGCGACTCTGAAGCCTCAGCGTTCAACAATCGGAAGTTAATTCCGCGCCGGCACCTCGAGCGTGACTTCGTATTTCCCGTCAACAGTTTTCTGCGATGTGGCCGAAATTGCCTTATTGTCGTAGAGGATGATGCGATCAAAGCCATCCTCGACCATGTGTTGCAGCTCGGGCGGAGTTTGAGCACGTCGAGATTCGATCTGTTCACCGCGCCGCGGGAATGCCAATGCAGCAGGATGGCTAGCCATTCTACTACCGGTATGAAACTCTCGGGCCGCAGGTTCGCTCTTGAACTTAGTCAAAGCCGTGTGACATTAGTGAAATGTATTGCTATTTCCGGCGAGCCGATGCCCCTGCGAGCACCAACCGGCAAAGACGGTCAACGAAGGCGGGCGTCAAGCCGGCGTGGCGAATGAGAAACCTCATGTAAATGGGACCGTAGAGAGAATCGAGAAGCAAATCCATATCAGTGTGCTTGGGTAATTCGCCGCGGCCGATTCCCCGGCGCAGTGTCGCGTAGGCCTCGTGCCGCCGTGGCCACAAAAAGCGCTGGCGAAAGGCCGCAATGAGTTCCTGGTCGCTTTGGCCGCCCGCAAGAATAGCCGAAACGATGCGCCCGCGGCGGCTGTTGAAAATTCGGATCAATTGCTGCATTTGCTGGCTCATATCGGTGCGCAGCGAGCCGGTATCGGGAAAATGGAGTTGCGGGGTTGTGTTGCTGGCGAATGCGTCGGCGATGAGCGCGGCCTTGTTCGGCCACCAGCGATAGACCGTGGCCTTCCCCACCTTGGCGTGAGCGGCTACATCTTCAATCGTCAGGTCCGAAAAACCGTTCGCCCCCAGCAGTTTCAGGGTGCTGCCTAAAATCGCCTGCCGTGCCTGTTCACTGCGTGGACGCCCGGGGCCGCGCCGCTGCCGGCTTTTGGGGTACTTGCCGTCCTTGGCCTTCGCCGATGCGCTCCGCCGCATGCACCAACCTTACCATATATAATTAAGAAGCTCGTTAGAATCCAATACGCCGAGTATCGAATCTAACGGTAAATTTGCGGGGTTCCGTTCGTCTCTTTGTAACGCAACTCTCCGGCTGAACTCTGCAGTGGTGCCTAATTCATGTGGATTGTTGCGTTAGCCCTTCGTCGTCCCTACACCTTCGTCGTCATGGCGATCGTGATCTTTATTCTCTTCTTCGTCACCGTGGCTCGCACGCCGGTCGACATCTTTCCTAACATTAATATTCCGGTGGTATCCGTGGTCTGGTTCTACACGGGAATGTCGCCTCTCGACATGGCCGACCGCATCGTTGCCAACTCCGAGCGCGGAATCACGACCACCGTCAACGATATCGAACACATGGAATCTCAGTCCGTATACGGGTTGGGTATCATCAAGGTCTTCTTCCGCCCCGGCACGAATTTGCAGGGAGCGATCGCCCAAATCACTGCCATTTGCCAGACGTCGGTGCGCAGCCTTCCCCCAGGCACCACGCCACCGCTGGTCATTTCCTACAGCGCTTCGACCACACCGGTCGTTCAGCTTGGCTTAAGCAGCAAGACTCTTCCGGAGCAGCAGCTTTTCGATCTCGGCCAGAATTTTCTGCGAAATTATCTGGCGACGGTTCAGGGCGCGGCCACACCCTATCCTTACGGCGGAAAAATTCGCCAGATTCAGGTCGATCTGGACCTGACCAAATTGCAGGAGTACGGCCTTAGCCCGAATGACATCGTCAACGCGGTCAACGCCCAAAACATCATCCTCCCAACCGGAACGATCAAAATCGGGCAGTTGGAATATGACGTCGAGATGAATGGCACTCCGCAGACCATTGCGGAGTTAAATGAACTGCCGGTGCGCACCATCAATGGATCCACCATCTACATGCGCGATGTTGCCCACATACGCGACGGCTTCGCGCCCCAGACGAACATCGTGCGCCAGGATGGAAACCGCGGGGCACTGATGTCGATGTACAAGAACGGCAACGCTTCCACGCTCGACATTGTCAAAGGCATTAAGAACATTGTTGCTATAGCCCAGCAAAGCCTGCCGCCAGAACTCACGATTAAGGCCCTGTTCGATCAGTCGTTGTTTGTGCGCGCCTCGATAGAAGGCGTCATACGCGAAGCCCTGATCGCGGCAGCTTTGACCGCCTGCATGATTCTGATCTTTCTGGGGGACTGGCGGCCCACCATCGTCATCTCGATTTCGATTCCGCTTTCGATTTTTGTTTCGATTATCGTGCTGGGCGCAATCGGCGAAACCATCAACATCATGACGCTTGGTGGTCTGGCTTTAGCCGTGGGAATTCTCGTCGATGATGCGACGGTGGAAATCGAAAACATCGAGCGCAATCTCGCTATGGGCAAGGAAATGCGCCATGCAATTCTTGACGGCGCACAGCAGATTGCGGTGCCAGCTTTCGTTTCCACACTCAGCATCTGCATCGTGTTCGTGCCCATGTTTTTTCTTTCGGGCGTGGCCAAGTTTTTGTTCGTGCCTCTGGCTGAAGCCGTCAGCTTTGCCATGTTAGCCAGCTACCTGCTTTCGCGGACCCTCATTCCTACCCTGGTGATGTTCATCATGCGAGGCCACGAGCATCGCGACGCCGTTGGCAAAACCTTCCTCGGCCGCTTTCAGCGCGACTTTGAGCGCAAGTTCGAAGACTTCCGCCGTGGCTACGAGCAGTTGCTCGAAACCACCCTCGCGCATCGCGGCATTTTCGTCGCAGCTTTTCTCGGCTTTTGCGTGCTCTCGCTCGGCTGGTTCTTTTTTCTTGGCCAGGATTTCTTCCCCCTGGTTGATGCCGGCCTCGTTCGCCTGCACGTGCGCGCCCGTCCCGGCCT
>JASIEN010000626.1 GCA_030045935.1 Candidatus Sulfotelmatobacter sp. | reverse complement strand
CTGTACCAGATCGGCATTCCCATTCATCAGGGATATCGCGGCATCGAGGAAGACGCCGGCCGCGACGCAAGGACCATTGCGAACCGGCTGACGCCGACGATCATCGATCCGAATGCTTATACGCCCGAGTTCAAAGGATTTTTGGTGAAGGTGGAGAAAGTGTGAAAAGCTGCTGGCTTCCAGCTCCTGGCGAGAATGGTTTTTGCCAGTAGCTAGAAGCTACCAGCTAGAAGCTGGTTTTATGAGTCAGGCAACCCTCGCAATCAAGAAGATCTCCGGCCATCCCGGCCCGGTGCCCGGCGCCGGTGTCGAACGGGACTATCAGGTCGCCAAGCTGATTGATACCACGACGTGTATTGGCTGCAAGGCCTGCGAAGTCGCCTGCCTGGAGTGGAACGGATACCCCTTCACTGAAACCTCCTTCGACAACAGCTACCAGACCATGCCGTCGACGACGTGGAAATATTGGAACTTGATCAAATTTAACGAGCACGAGCGCGAAGATGGCACGCTGCAGTTACTGATGCGCAAAGACCAGTGCATGCACTGCGCCGATCCCGGCTGCCTTGCCGCTTGTCCGGCGGATGGTGCGATCGTGCAGTATACAAACGGTATCGTCGATTTCCAGCAGCAGAACTGCATCGGCTGCGGCTATTGCGTGAGCGGATGCCCGTTCGATATTCCGAAGTTCAATCCGGAAACTAAAAAGATGTTTAAATGCACGCTCTGCGCCGATCGCGTGAGCGTGGGCCTCGAGCCGGCGTGTATTAAGTCGTGCCCCACAGGATGCCTCCACTTTGGCAGTAAAGAAGATATGAGCTTTATGGCCGAATCGCGCGCGAAACAGTTGCGGGAGCACTTCGGTTTCGAGAAAGCTGGGGTATACGACCCTCCGGGCGTCGGCGGCACGGGCGTAATCTATGTTCTCCACGATGTGACCAATCCCGAGGCCTACGGCGGATTGCCGAAGGATCCGCACATACCTTGGGTTGTGCGTTTCTGGAAAGGACCCGCGAAGTGGATCGGCAATCTCGCCATGCTGTTCGGCGTGATTGGCGTGACGCTGCACTACTTCCGCTTCGGGCCGAAAGAAGTCCATCCGCCGAAAAATGGGGACGGAGGAAAGCCGTGAGCACACACGTCGTTTCCTCGCCAAGAACCACCGGTCAACCCGGGCAACGCGTTCTGCGCTACACGCTGAACGAGCGCATTCACCACTGGGTCGGCTTCCTCTTTTACTTGTACTGCCTCATCACCGGTTTGGCCTTCTGGTCGCCTTATATGTATTGGCTGGCGGCGCTGGTCGGCGGTGGGCCGACGGCGCGCTTCTGGCACCCAATCCTTGGAGTCTGTTTCGCGGTGTCGATGTTCTGGATGTACAAAATGTGGGACCGCGACATGCAGATCACCGAAGCCGACCGCCGCTGGAAGGCTGCAATCAAAAACTACGTCGAAAATGACGACCAGAACCTGCCGCCTGAAGGCCGCTTCAACTACGGGCAGAAATTGTTTTTCTGGCTGATGTTCTACGGCATCATTTTTTTGCTGCTCTCTGGCATTGGCCTGTGGTTCGTCGAAGATATTCCCTGGAGCCTGCGCTGGCTGCGCTATCTGTCAGTCGCCGTACACGTCACCGCAGCCCTGGCTACAATCGGTGGATTCATTATTCACGTCTATATGGGCACTGCCATGGTTCGGGGAGGATTCACTTCGATTATCCGTGGCGAAGTGACCGCCGATTGGGCCAGAACCCATCATCGGCTGTGGTATGAAGAAGTCACGAAACGCCAGCCGCCGCCGGGTGAAGCAGGTTCGCGCAAATAAATCACAAAAGTTTACACTTCATGACTCCCAACGCCGGAAGATCCCTCTTTTTTTACCCGTTCCTCGGCTCACTGGCGAATACGATCCTGCATCCTAGAGACGAAGGGGGCTAATCTGGAGTAATCTGGTCAGCAACTCATCCGCCCCTCACAATTACAATTAAAGCAAAGCGTCCCCGATCTGCAGGAGATTTGGCATTGCCCTCACAGTTCAACGCTGTTGTCGCGGCTATCATTTTTGCGCTGGCCTGCGCTCCAGGCACTCTGGCCCAGCTTCCGCAGCAATCGCCGGTTCCAGAACCGGCGCAAACGGCGGTGGCCGACGACGAAGCTGACGATCAGCCCTCGGGCTGTATCAGTGGCGAAGTCGTCGATCAAAGCGGCGCCGTGGTCGCCGGAGCGCAAGTGCATGTCAGCAGAAACGGGCAATCGCTTAATCAGGACGCAACTACTGGCACCGACGGCCAGTTTTTCCTCGCCAACATAGCTCCTGGTACTTTTGATCTCACCATCACGGCCGCCGGTTTCACCTCCGGCTCCTATTCCGGCATGCTGCACTCAAAAGAAATCGATGCCGTCCCGCCCATCGTTCTGAACGTGGCTTCTTCCACGACCGAGGTTTCGGTCGCTCTCACGCGCCAGGAAATCGCGGCGCAACAAATCAAAATAGAAGAGCAGCAGCGGGTGCTGGGCGTAATTCCGAATTTCTACGTCAGTTACAATCCCCACGCGGAGCCGCTGACGCCGAAGCAGAAGTTCCAGCTTGCCGCCAGAACGGTGATCGATCCATTTACCTTCGTGATTGTCGCCGGCGCTGCCGGAGTGGAGCAATGGCAAAACCACTTCATCGGATATGGCCAGGGAGCGCAAGGCTACGCCAAGCGATTCGGTGCCAACTATGCCGACACCGTAACCAGCACCTTCATCGGTGGCGCGATATTGCCATCCATTCTGAAGCAGGATCCACGATATTTCTACAAAGGAATCGGCAGCATGCGCTCACGGTTTCTCTATGCTATCGCCATGTCCGTAATCTGCAAGGGTGACAACCGGCGCTGGCAGCCAAACTATTCCGGCATTCTCGGCAGCCTGGCTGCGGGCGGCATTTCCAATCTTTACTATCCAGCCGAAGACCGCAACAGCGCCGCCCTGACCTTCGATAACGCGGGTGTCAGCATCATCTCCAGCGCCGTCAGCAATCTGTTCCAGGAATTCCTGATCCCAAAGCTGACGCCCAGCAAAACTCTCCGCCGCAGCCAGGCGCAGCAGTAATAAAAGCCTTTGCCTTCGTTTCCCTGGCGGTTAATCAAACGGTCCTGCTTAGCCAGTTTTGTCAATCCGATAGATAATCTGTAGCATCCAAAGCTGAAATAAAACTGCGCGAAGGTAGTAAATGAAAGGATCTATGCCTTCCCCTGTACGTTCCTCCATCATTGCCGCGTTCGTTCTTTTCCCAGTGCTCTTGTTTGCCAGTGTCGACAAAAATTTTCATGATGCGCCCGATTCAGTCAAAGATACGAAAAATCCCTACGAAGGCCAAACCGCCGCGGTAGTGGCTGGCCGACAACTTTACGCACGCAATTGCCTGTCGTGTCATGGCAAATCGGCACAGGGTAGCGGAAATGTGCCATCACTGATTGATGGCAAGCTGGAATCAGCCACGCCGGGCGAGGTTTTCTGGTTCGTCACCAAAGGGGACAAAGACAACGGCATGCCCTCGTGGGCACAGTTGCCGGTGAGCCAGCGCTGGCAAGTTGTCACCTACGTGAAGTCGTTAGGCTTGCCGCAGACTTCAAATCGCGTCGCGAGTGCTCTGCCCGCAGACACCAGTGGATCGACCATCAAAGCTCCACCGCCGCAGCCGCCATTCACCGACTTCCGCTACGAACAGCCTGGAACCGTGCGCAAGATCACGGTCAACGACCTCCCCAAACCCTATGCGACACGATCGGCAGAAAATGGCCCGGATCTGGTTGCACGGCCCGAGAACGCCTGGCCCAAAGCTCCAGCCGGATTCAAAGTTGGGCTCTATGCCACTGGGCTCGATAACCCGCGTACGCTGCGCACCGCGCCCAACGGCGACATCTTTCTGACGGAAAGCGAGTCGGGTGTGATTCGCGTGTTCCGTGGTCTCACGCCCGACGGCAAGCCCGAACTCTCAGCCGTTTTCGCGACCGGGCTGAAACGGCCTTACGGGCTGGCTTTCTATCCTCCTGGCCCGAATCCTGAGTGGCTTTATGTCGGCAGTACGGCCCAGTTGCTCCGCTTTGCCTATCACAACGGAGATTTGAAAGCGGTTGGTCCGCCCCAGCACATTACAGATTTACCCAATACTGGCGGCCACTGGACGCGCGCCGTCACTTTTTCTCAGGATGGAAAGAAGCTGTTTATCGCCGTCGGCTCGGCGTCGAACGTCGACGATCCCGATACCCATCCCGACGAAAAGAATCGCGCCGACATTCTGGTATGCGATCCCAACAATTGCCAGCCGAAAGTGTACGCGTACGGCATCCGCAATGCTGGCGGAGGGATTGCGATAAATCCCGATACCGGCGAACTCTGGTGTTCGGTGAATGAGCGTGATGCCCTGGGCGACAATCTCGTTCCCGACTACATTACGCACGTGCAGGAAGGTGGATTTTACGGATGGCCGTGGTGGTATATGGGTTCGCATCAGGATCCTCGGCATGCGGGGAAGCATCCAGAACTGAAGGATAAAACCATCGTGCCGGATGTACTGCTACAGCCCCACAATGCGTCGTTGGAATTCACCTTTTACAGCGGCAGCCAATTTCCCGGCGAATACAAGGGAGACATTTTTTCTTCCCAGCATGGCTCATGGAATAGAACTGTGCGCGCGGGATACGAAGTCATTCGCGTTCCCCTGCATCAGTCCGGCCACGCCAGCGGAGAATATGAAGACTTTCTTACCGGCTTCGTTCTGCCGGATGGCAACGTTTGGGGAAGGCCTGTGGGGATAACCGAAGCTCCGGATGGTTCGCTGCTGGTGAGCGATGACGGCTCGAATTCCATCTGGCGGGTGAGCTACACTGCAAAATGATTCGCCATTTTCCGTCTCCTCGCGCTGCGCGGAATCTGGCATGTTGTTCATGAAACTGGCGTCAAGGAACATCCCACTTGTTCAGGTTTGTAAAACGCACTTTGTCGGCTAAAGCGCGGAATGCAATCGTTTTTTCCTCGGCGCTGGCGCTCCTTTGTCTCTGTGGTCTGGTCATTTGCCTGACCATCGTCCGTTTATTGCAGGCCGAGCGACTGGTTTCGCACACCCATGAAGTACAAGTGACCCTCTCCAGGATAGCGGTCGCCGCGTCGCGCGCCGGGCGAGATCGCGTCGAATTTGTACATTCCGGCGATCCTGCCAGTATGCAGGACGTTGAGCCAGCCATCCATAATGCGCAGCAGACCATCGATGAAATCAAACAACTTACGCTGGACAATCCCGTACAACAAAACCACTGCACGCGTCTGCAAGGTGCCTTTGATCAGCGCGTCAATTTCATACGGCAATCGATTCAAAGAAAGAAAGCGGGCAAGTGGAATCTGCAAAACGAGTCGGAGACGCAGCAATCGATTGTCCGCGCATCGGCAGAGATGGATGGCGCCGTCCGCAACATGCAACAGGAAGAGCAACGGTTGCTGGTGAAACGGCAAGCGCGTTCGCGGCTTTTGTTCCGTCTGGCCATCACCTTTTGCATCATTGCATTTTTGCTAGCCATTACCCTGCTCGGCCTGCACTATTACATGCTGAATGGCGAGCTGCACGCTCGCCAGAACGCTGAGGAAGCCTTGCGCCACCTCAATGCACGGTTACTTGATATCCAGG
>JASIEN010000625.1 GCA_030045935.1 Candidatus Sulfotelmatobacter sp. | reverse complement strand
CTTTGTCGACGCCTTGGTGCTGGCGCTGTCGGCTCTGTTCATCTTCTTCGTTTACAGCGCTCTGCGCGATGAGCGCCTGCCGGAGTTACTGTTCTCACCCCAGAAGCGTGCCTTTCGAGCGTTAAAGGAAAGCGAAAAGGAGAAGGCTCGCGATCGCGCCAAAAAGCTGACTGCGCGCTCGCACCGTAAATCCAAGCTGCGGGGGTCGGAAGTTGCTCTCAATCAGGAGGAAGGCATCCGCGCGGCTTTTTATGTTCCCTGGGATGCCGCCAGCTTTTCCTCGCTGCGCGATTATTCGCGACAGATCGACCTGCTCTATCCCGACTGGCTGCATGTGCTCACGGCTGATGGCCGCTTGCAGGGCGTAGATGATCAAACCAACAAATTTTTTGATGTGGTGCAGAACGGCAAAGTGCGTTCGGTTGACGACCGTGTAATGCCCATGCTGAAAGCCGAAGACCAGGCCATGGAAGTGTTTCCCATGGTCAACAACTTCGACGGCAGCGAGTGGGTGGAGGGGATCACCGATTTTCTCAACGATCCCGATGCGCGCGCGAATTTCCGCAAGCAGGTAGACGCATTTCTTGCCTCGGACCGGTTTCGCGGGCTGATGGTGGATTTCGAGGCTTTTCCGAAAGTTGGTCAGCCGGGTTATGTAGCCCTGCTGAACGAATTGTCGCAGGATCTGCACGCGCGCGGCATGAAGCTTTACGTCAGCGTTCCGGCACACAATGAAGAATTCGATTATCGGGCGGTCGCAGCGCCGGCCGATGGCGTCGTGGTGATGAATTATGACGAACACTTTCCCGGTGCGGCATCTGGACCGGTCGCCTCGCAGGATTGGTTCGTAGAAAACTTGAACTTCGCCGTGAAGGTGATTCCCCGCAATAAGATCATTTGCGCCATCGCCAACTATGGGTATGACTGGGTGCTGAAACCGAAAAATGGCAAGCTTCCTCCGGATGAAAAAGATCACAGCGTGTCGGTTCAGGAAGCATGGCTTGAAGCGCGCGACTCCGAAGAAGACGTGACCTTCGACGACGATGCGCTGAATCCCCATTTCAGCTATCTCGATGAACGTAACTTGCGGCACGACGTGTGGTTTCTCGATGCGGTTACGGCCTTGAACCACATGCGGGCAGCGCAGACATTGGGAATCCAGACGTTTGCGTTGTGGCGATTGGGCGGTGAAGATCGATCGATATGGCGAATCTGGGATATGCCGGGCGATCTCGGCGCTGCCGACAAGCTGAAAAATGTGCCGCCGGGCCAGGATGTCGATATGGAGGGCGAGGGAGAAATCCTGCGCATCGAGGACCGGCCAACGCACGGTACGCGCGATCTTACGATCGACGCAAATACGAAACTGATTACCGACGAAAACTTCGACGCGCCTCCAGAACCGTATCGTGTCGCGCGTTACGGGTATAGCGCGAACAAAGTTGTATTGACATTCGATGATGGCCCCGATCCGGAGTGGACTCCGCAGATTCTCGATGTGCTCAAGCGCGAACATGCACCGGCGACCTTTTTTCTGATTGGCATTCAGGGCGACAAGTTTTCCGGTCTGGTGAAACGAATTTACGACGAGGGCCACGCCATCGGAAACCACACCTTCACGCATCCTGATGTGAGCAACATTTCCAACACTCAGATGAAAGTGGAACTGAATCTGACTGAGCGCCTCTTCGCCAGCCTGGTGGGAGTGCGCGTGACCCTTATGCGGCCGCCCTACGCAATTGACGAGGAACCCGACACCGCCGACCAGGTGAAACCGCTCGAATTCGCACAGGACATGGGGTACATCACGGTTGGCAACCGCATCGATCCCAATGACTGGAGCGATAAGGTGCCAGGGACGAACGGAGGTACGCGGCGGCACACGGCGGAAGAAATCACGAGTTACGTTCTGGCGCACCTTCCGCCGTGCAACCCGAATGACCTGCGCTGCGGCAATATTGTGCTGCTGCACGATGGCGGGGGCAATCGCGCCGAGACGGTGCGCGCACTGCCAATGATCATCGATGGTATTCGCAGTCGCGGATATGAAATTGCTCCGGTTTATGAATTGCTAGGAAAGACGCGGGCCGACGTGATGCCTCCCTTGCCCGCGGGTCAGCGCTGGGCGGCGCGATTTGATTTGCTGGGCTTCTGGATGTTTGATGCGGTCGTAATTGGCATTACCTGGATTTTCCTGCTTGGCGATTTGCTGATGACGGGACGCCTGATTTTTATCGGCGCGGCTGCGGTCTATGATCGGATGCGCGAAAAGATATTCGGACGACCCTCGGAACTAGCTTCGTACAAGCCGAAGGTCGCGGTGCTTATCCCCGCTTATAACGAAGAAAAGGTCATCGAGCGAACCGTGCGGGCGGCGCTGAATTCCGACTACCCCAACCTGCGGGTTATCGTGATCGACGACGGCTCGCGCGACCGTACGCTGGAAGTTCTGTGCACCGCCTTCGTGCGCGAAGAAGCAATGGGGCGCGTGCTCATTCTCACCAAGCCGAACTCGGGCAAGGCTGAGGCTCTGAATTACGGCATCGAGCACCTTGGCGACGCTGAGATCTTCGTTGGCATCGATGCCGATACGATTATCGCCAGCGACGCCATTTCGCGCATGGTGCCTCATTTCATCGATTCCAAAGTTGGAGCGATTGCCGGCAACGCCAAAGTTGGCAACCGGGTGAACCTGTGGACTCGCTGGCAGGCGCTGGAATACATTACCAGCCAGAATTTCGAGCGGCGGGCGCTCGATGCTTTTGGAGCGGTGAGTGTCGTGCCGGGAGCGATTGGCGCATGGCGCGTTTCAGCTGTGCGCGCGGCCGGATGCTTCCAGGTTGACACGGTCGCTGAAGATGCCGACCTTACCATGGCCCTGCTGCGCCGCGGCTATCGCGTGGAATACGAAGACATGGCGCTGGCCTACACCGAAGCTCCGGTGAATGCGAACGGGCTGATGCGCCAGCGTTTTCGCTGGTCATTCGGAATTCTGCAAGCGGTCTTCAAGCACCGCAACGTGTTCGCGCGCAAGGGCGTGCTGGGATGGATCGCTTTGCCAAATATTGTGATCTTCCAGATTCTTCTGCCACTGGTGTCGCCGCTCATTGACATCATGTTCGTGGTCGGCAGCGTCTGGTATTTCGTGCAGAAGTACTTCCATCCCGATTCCACTGACCCGGCGAGCTTTCATAAGTTGGTGGCATTTTTCTTTGCGTTTCTTGTGATTGACTTCTTAGCTTCTGCAATTGCCTTTGCTCTCGAGCGTCGCCGTCCCGATGACAAAGAAGATGTGTGGCTGCTCAGCCAGGTCTGGCTGCA
>JASIEN010000624.1 GCA_030045935.1 Candidatus Sulfotelmatobacter sp. | reverse complement strand
GCTGCCGTTATTGCAAGGCACGCATTTCGCCGCGTTATCTATTTGTTGAGTTTCTCACCGGCGCTTTGTTTCTCGGCATTTATGCTTATTTCGGATTTACGCTCGCCGGGCTGAAATACGGCGTCTTCGGATTTCTTCTGCTAGGTCTTATCTTCACCGATGCCGAAACCAAACTCCTTCCCGACAAGCTGACTCTGCCGGGTCTAATGCTGGGAGTTTTATTCAGCCTCCTGGTTCCGGTGCATGACGTCGCTTCGCAATACTTGCCGGGTGTGCTGAATGTTCCCTTTAGCGCGGAGATTTCTAATCGCCTGCTTTCCCTGCTCGATTCACTTCTCGGTGGGGCATTAGGGGCTTCGTTCATCTATGGCGCTGGCGCCGCTTATTTACGCTGGCGCGGCACCGAAGGCATGGGATTCGGCGATGTCAAACTCATGAGTATGGTTGGCGCATTCCTCGGGGTCAAACTCACTATCTTCACGATTTTTGCAGCCTCGCTGGCGGGATCGATATTTGGATTGGCTGCAGTCTTCATCGTCTGGATCAAGCGGACGCGCCGTTTCGCGCGACAATTGGCGAACCTGAAATCCGCACACCGTGCGCTTCCGCCGCTGTCGCCGCGCGCGCGGGCATGGCAGTCGGCGCAAATGGTCTACCGCTATTACCAGATGCCTTTCGGGGTTTTTCTAGGAAGCATGGCGCTGCTGGCGTTGTTTGTAGGCAATCCGATTTTGCACTGGTACGGAGGCCTATGGTAAAGCTGCTGGCCAATCCGCTGATTTTGCGGGCCGGAGTTGTTCTCTTCGCGGCGGCCAGTGCTCTTGTCATCGCCATCTGGCTGATACGCGCTTTACGGCGCAGTATTACCAGCGAAGCCAATCTCGATTCGGCCGCCACAACCAAATTGGAAGCTCTGCCTTTTCATCTCTACAACAGTGTCATTCAGCAGCTCAAGCAGCAAAAGCATGAACTTCAAGTGCAGAACCAGGCTGAGCAGCGCCGCGCCCGCACCAGCGAAAATTTCGGCCAGGCCGTTCTTTCCCATCTTTCTTCCGGTGTACTGGTTTTTGGGCCCAATGGGCTGGTACGGCAGGCAAATCCCGCGGCCAAGCAAATTCTCGGTTTTAATTCGCCTGCAGGCATGAATGCAGAAGAACTTTTTCGTAGCGCATTGGTCTGCGCTAGCGGCGGCGCAGCCGAAAGCACGCCGCTTGCGGATGAAGTGATCACAGTGTTGCGCGAGGATAGCAAATCGCGCCAGATCGAGGCCGACTACATAACTCCGGCCGGCCAGAAGCTTCGCATCGCGGTCACGATTTCGCCTGTGCCCGCGGTTGATGGCAGCCTGCTGGGCGTGGCCTGTCTGATCAGCGATCGCAGCGAATTTGAGCGCATCCGTCACGAAGAAGAATTGCGCAGCGAAGTTTCTGCCGAAATGGCGCTGGAGCTGCGCACTTCACTGGCGACAATTTCCGGGTACGCGCAACAGTTGGCCAAGAATCGTGATCCGGAACTGGCCCGTCAATTGGCTGCCGATATTGCAGGCGAGGCGGCCCGGCTCGACCGTCATATCGGCGGGTTCCTGGCGGCAAAACGCAAAGCAGGGCCCATCGTGTCTGGCAGTGCGAAATCTGCGAGCGTTGTCGGCCGCAGTTGAATGGAAGAGGATGATTCGATTGTTGAAAAAACCGGTGGTGCAAGTAAAAAACCAGGGAGTACAAGTTCGGCAGAAGGATAAATCTATGAAGCGAATTCTCACCCCGATCGTATTGGCTTTCTATATGGTCTTGCTGGCGTTTCTTGCGGCGGCGCAGACTTCTTCCTCACCTTCGTCTTCGGGAGCAAATCAATCTTCTTCACCCGGAGTAAATCAGTCTTCTTCATCCGCAGCGAATCAGTCTTCACTAGGGGACTATGCCCGCAAGATTCGCAAAGATACCGGAACCAAGGAGAAGCCCAAGGTTTACGATAACGACAACCTGCCGACGCAAGACAAGCTCTCGGTTGTTGGACCGAAGTCGGATGCCAGCGCCGCCACCGATGACAGGAATTCGGACAATAAAGATGACGCCGCAAAAGCGGACGACGCCAAGCAGGCGCAGTGGAAAAACTGGCAGGGAAAACTAAGCGCCGAAAAAGACGAGATTAACCTGGCCTCGCGCGAGCTCGACGTCCTCCAGCGCGAATACGAGCTGCGCGCCGCTGCCATGTATGGCGATGCCGGTAATCGGCTGCGTAACGAATCTCAATGGGACAAACAGGACGCCGATTACAAGCAGAAGATTGCAGACAAGCAGAAGGCTCTCGAAGACGCCAAGCAGAAACTGTCGGACATGCAGGAGGATGCCCGCAAAGCTGGTGTTCCTTCTTCAGTGATCGACCAGTAGGAGGCGAAAGATCCTACACTTGTCGTCCCGAACCCGCCGCAAACCGTTAGAGCGATTCTTCACTTCGCTCGGGATGTCGGCTGCGGGCTCCTATCTTTGCTCTCGCTCAGATTCACGCCCGCAGGGTGCCTCAACTTAGCGAACATCTCTTCCGGATTAATCGCAATGAACACACCTCGGCTCCGCGCCAGCACTTGGCCTTTCTCGTTGAGGATCTCC
>JASIEN010000623.1 GCA_030045935.1 Candidatus Sulfotelmatobacter sp. | reverse complement strand
CAGTACCTTAATCCGCGGATCGACCGCCGAAGCAAGAATTGCAATGCTCCCTCCCGACCCTTGCCCAAACATTCCTATCCGGCTCATGTCCAGATCCCCGCGAGTAGCCAGATAATTGATGACCATCTGTACGTCGTGCGCGGACTCGGCCATGCACTGCTGCAGCTCGCTGATGAACCACATTTTCATGGGCACGTCGTGATATCGGTGCCCGGTCAGCGCAGAAACGAATCCCACTGCGGCGAATCCGTCTTTGGTCACAGTCCTTTGAAAAACTGGATCCTTAAATATGTCAGTATCGGTCGGATAACCGAAGAGGTAAAGGATCACCGGAGGATTCTTGACTGCTTTCGGTTTGATAACGTAAAGATCCAGCGGATCGCCCCACCGCCACTGCACCTGCAGCAACTCCAGGGTGTAATCATGCATATCATTCGGCATGTCAAGAGGTTGAACCGGCCGCAGCGTGCTTCCCGTCAATGCCGGCGTGTCGAACTGTTCCGTCACACCTTTAAAGCGCGTGTCGGACGGATCCGCAATCGGCGTGGGCGCCGGGACAAATTGAGCGGTCGCCGCTGAAGCTACCGATAAGACTGCAATCCCCAGCCCGATCTTTCGCGTGAGAGCAGTTATGAAATGCAGTGAACGAAAATTCGACATCGCAGCTCCCAGTAATTTTTGAAAACTTCTTCAGAATTTCTCTTTTGCAGAAATGTTATTCCGATTCTAAACGCTCCCAACTTTCACGATTCGGCACGCTCAGGAAAAGGGCGAGCCCGATATGGCAGCTCGCCCTGTTGGAATTAACAATGGGTTTGGTCCCCGGTTTCGACGCTAGTCTTTAGGGTCGAACCGAGAAGCCGCCACCGTTGAAGCCCTGGAGCACCTGCTGGCTCTGGTGCGCATAGGTACCAGTGGTGTCAGTGACGGTTGCTGAGTTCGGGCAGGTCGTCGACGTCGCGCAGGTGAATGCCTCGCCGCCTACATCGCCGCCGTTCTCGGTGAAGCCGCCGGTCCCGGTCTTGGTGAAGTTCTCGATCGTGCTGCTGCCGGTAGAAGAGCCACCAAGAGCGTTGATGGAAACGCCCGCACCGTCGTACTGGAGGTAGTGCGCGCGCTCGACCAACAGGCCCGGATCCTTCACTTCGCCGTCAGGGCAATCGGTAGATGCGGTACCGGTTACGCAGGTGACTGCCTTGTACGGAATGAAGTCGGGAACCGAGTTCACGACGTTCTTCTGGGCATTGCCCACGAGCGTGTTAAGAGCGGTCAGCTGCCCGCCGTTTGTGGCTGCGATGGCGCGCAACAACGACCACGACGGGTAAGCACCGTTGCGAAGGTTCGGGAAGGAGAGTCCGTCCGTCCAGATCTGGTTCTCTTCGCAGGGGTAGCCGGTGGCTGCACTGCAATAGCCGTTGGTCTTGGCGAGCGCCTCCAAATCCGGTTGGCCCGGCAGTTCGCCACCCTTGGGTTGAGCGGCGTCGTAGCTTGCCGCCGTAGTGCTTGCGTTGTAGTTGGCGAAGATGGGATCGACACCGTTGACGGTGACGTACCCATAGGCCGCCTTATCGTTGATTTTCGATACGTTCCCGAAACTGAAGAACGCGTAAGCGATGCCGTCCTGCTGGGTCGTGAAGCAAGTGGTGTACTCGCAAGCGCTGGAGCTGTTGGAGAATTGCACGCCCGCCACTTCTTCAGTGGTGCCGATGGCGCGGTAGCGTGCCCCAGTGCCCGATGCCGAAGTGCAAGTGCCAGCCTGACCATTGAGCGGGTTGTTGGTTCCACCGGTGACATTGGTTTCCTGGCTCAGCCCGAGTGCCGTTCCTGAGCCGTTGAGAGCACCACGGAACAGAGTCGCTTCGGCGGTGTTCATGGTGCCCGAGCTGGGCTCGCGCAGGAAGATATTCAAACCGAGACCGCCCGAAACGCCGAAAGCAGTAGCGTCGCAGTTGCTGCCGGAGAATACCTGCTGCAATTGCGCCGGGGTAACATTGGTTACGCTCTTGAGCCCGGTGGCGCTTGCGCGGGCGGTGAGAATCACCACCGGAGCCGCGCCGACGTTCACCACCGTGTAGCTCGGGACGGTGGTGCCGCTGATGGGGTCGGCACCGCCGGGGACTACGCTGAAGGCAACCACGTTCGCCTGATCGTTGGTGGCAGCGCCGGGGATTCCGCTAAGAATCGGGTTTCCCACCGCCTTAGGCGAGGTGGATGACAAACCCGTCACGCAGGCGCCGGGAGTTGTGTTGTTCGTGTTGTAGCCGAGGCCGTCAAGACCATCGGTCGTACCACCTGCAACGTAAGTCCCAGAACCAAGAGCCGAGTTCGCACGGCACATGGCAAACTGACCATCTTCCGGACGAATGTCGGTGGCGGCTACCCCGATCGGCGTTCCGTCTTCGATAAGGGTAGCAATAGCCGACGGCAAAGCCTTGTCGGCGCTGTCGTCTTTGAAAAGATAGGACGCGATTTTACCGCTGCCGCTGCCGCTGAGATTGGCGGCGGGAGCAGTGAGGGTGCACTTGGGGACGGCGAAGAAGCAACGATCGCCAACCACCGAGTCCACTTTGTTGAACATCCACACATCGCCTGCGGTGCAGGCCGTCGTCGTACAGCTCCATACCACCCATAAGGTGCCCTCGTCGACGTTGTTAGGGGTGGTGCGGGTATCGATCAAGCTAACGATGTTGCCGTTGCTGGTCCAGTGACCCTTTTCGGCGGTGTTGGCCGTGGCGATTGCATTGTAGGCGGCGATACCCATCGACTGCCACTGTGCCGACGAACCTGCAGCCGTCACCTCGATTGTGAATTGCGCCTGTGCCATGGGCACAACGCCTACAACCACGGCCAGTATAAGCGCCGCGAGAGATACCTTCAAAAGCTTCATGGTAAGTTTTCCTTTCGCAAAGGATTGGGATTCTTTTCTCTGTGAACGTGAGGCTTCTGCCGCACGCAGGGAACGAGAGCGCGAAAATGCTGGACCGACCGCACTGAACTTGCAAATTACCCGGTTCGCACCGCGCGGGACTTACGAGCGTTCACAACACTCCCACAGCGGCGAAACTATTCGGTTGCAGCGGGAGTGTAGCCGACGAATAGTTGCGCTGATGTTAAAACTCTGCGATAAGTTCGTGAATATTCAATGAACGCTCGGCGAATGCGAAAGCATCTAAAGTCAATCGCTACAGCGCAAAAGCCTTTCGATCCCCTGCCAAGAGGACGATTTTTCCGCCGAGGATTGCCTGCAGTGTGGAAAAGTAGGCCCCGACTCGACCGGCTCAACTGGTTCGTGAGGAATCGGTCCGCAATTGGAAGTCCTGTCGTTCTTTCAGGCAAAGCGGGCCCAGAAAAATCAATAATCAAGGAATAAAGATCAAAGATGCAAAGATCAAAGACAGAGGCAACGATGATATCGAGCTTGAGATCGCCATCAACCGTTGTACGAGACGGGATAAGCGGCGTCGAAATTTACCTTCTTTTAACTTGGCTGGCAGTATTCGTCGTATAGAATCCGCGCTTGTCTTTACCATCCTGAAATTTTAATAGCCCCGGGAGCTAAGCGTGTGAGGCCGTGTGCGCATATTTATGTTTCGCGTATTATCTGTGCTGTCACATTCGCCTTTCTCGCGTTGGCGCGCGTCGCAGCGCAACAGACTCCTCCTAGCGCAAGCGATATGGGCTCCATCATCGGTAGCGTCACAGATCAAAATCATGCCGCTTTGCCC
>JASIEN010000622.1 GCA_030045935.1 Candidatus Sulfotelmatobacter sp. | reverse complement strand
GACCATCAACAATGGTAAGGATCTCTTCCGCCAGCGCGGTTGCAACGGCTGCCATCGCTATGAAGGCTACGACAAAGAGCCGGAAGACCTGAATAACATCGGCCAGCAGATCAAACAAATCGAAAACCAGAAGATCGACAATTCTAAGCAGGCCGCATATCTGATGAAAGAGGCCGACGCCGCCGAATCCAACGAAGAAGCGAATCGCTTCAATACCCAGGCCGTCGATCTCAAAGTTGCAAACAGCAAGCTCGATGGCCGGCTGCAACAGCTCGATTTCCAGTCGCACAGCCTGATGCAGGACATGAAGAAAATCGGGCCGAACCTGAAAGACGTGCGCCTGAAGCTGAACAAAAACTGGATCCCCGTCTGGCTGAAGAAACCCACCGATTTTCGTCCCACAACGAAGATGCCGAACTTCCGCCTGACCGATCATCAGATTCAGGCCATCTCAGCATTTATCTGGCAGTCAGGACTTAACGATCCCATTCCGCATCGCAAGCCCGGAAACGCCGCGCACGGCAAAGAATTATTCGAAGAGCGTGGCTGCCTCGCCTGCCACTCCATGGGTGAAGGCGATCAGATGCAAGGTGGAGTATTCGCCGCCAATCTCTCGCGCGTCGGTGAAAAAGATAATTACGATTACCTCGTCCGCTGGATTCACAATGCTCGTGAGCGCACGCGTCCGTATTGCCCGTATGAGAAAAAAGATATCGGCCCCGAAGATTACGCGAAGAAAGGATTGCCCTACCAATTCGACCTTGAACACAGCCGCTGCCCCAATGACGGCCACGAACTGCAAGTGCAGAACATGACGGTGATGCCCAGCCTGCGCTTGTCTCCCGAAGACGCCGAAGACATCGCGTCATATCTGATCACGAAAAAAGATAGGGAGCCTTCGTCCTATCCCGAAGCCTCTTACATGGACGATCCCGGCCTGAAAGAAGAAGGCCAAAAGTGGGTTCGTCACTTCGGCTGCTCGGGATGTCATGAAATCGCCGGCATGGAAGATGAAGGCCGCATCGGCACAGAGCTTACCTTCGAAGGCAGCAAGCCCATCGAGCGCCTCGACTTCGCCCTGTTCACCGAGAAGGCGCAGCGTGGCGGCAAAGATTCCGAGCCCATCACCGATAAAGACGATCTCGCGCGCCTGCCCGATGGCCCCGCGAGCAATCCATGGTACGACCACAAAGGTTTTTTCGAGCACAAACTCGCCGAGCCCAACGTCTTCGACAAGGGCATGGTGAAAAGCGAAACCGAAGTGCTGCGGATGCCCAACGTTCACTTGACCAAAGAGCAAGTGCTCGATCTCACGACATTCCTCATGGGCAGCGAAGAGACTACCCTGCCCGATAGTTATCAATACAAGCCCGGCGACGCCCGCCACGATATTCAGGAAGGCTGGTGGATCATTAAGAAGTACAACTGCATGGGCTGCCATCAATTCATTCCCGGCCAGCAAACGATTCTCATGGGACTCAGGCAATACCAGGATGCGCAGGAGCAGTTACCTCCTAAGCTGCTGACCGAGGGCGCGCGTGTGGATCCCGAATGGCTGCGCAGGTTTTTGTCCAATCCGGCTCTCAGCATAACCGATACCAACCGCAACGGCGTGCGCCCCTATTTGAAAGTCCGCATGCCAACGTTCTCTTTCTCCGACAACGAACTGCGCAAGCTGGTGCGCTTCTTCCAGGCACTTTCGCAGCAGCCTTTGCCATACATACCGGAGCAAGTTCCGGTGCTGACGACTAAGGAAAGCGACATGGCGCGCAGTCTGTTCTCGAGCACCGGCGCGCCTTGTTTGAAGTGCCATGCCACCGGCGATCCCAATCACGACAAGATCGCCACCGCGCCGAATTTCCTGCTCGCGAAAGAACGGTTGAAACCGGACTGGGTCGAGCGCTGGATCACCGATCCGCAAGCCATCAGCCCGGGAACCTCGATGCCGTCGGGATTATTCCGAGAGCAAAACAATCAGTGGGTCTTCGCAGGGCCGACGCCGCCGTCATTCGAGGGATACACGGGAGATCATCGCAAGCTGCTGACCGATTACATCTTCCAGTTGACGCCGGAAGAACAACGCAAAGTCGCAGCTTCGATGCCGCACGCCAAGGCTGCCGTGCAGCAGAAGACTAACAAGAAACAGGCTGCAGCGCAGCCGCAACCTCCGGTGACCGGCGGTTCGCGGTAGAATACTTGCGAAAAGCTTTGAAATGTTTACGTCACCGTATGTCTGCGCATCGTGACCGCCTGGGTCACCGCGGAAGAGCGGCGCTTCAGCGCCGCGTCGAGGCCATCAACTCGGCCGGGCTTCAGCCCCGCCGGCCATTGGTTTACCGAGATATTTTTGTTCAATTCCTACACGAAAGGGACATCATGAATAAAAAGAGTTGGATCATCTACGCCAGCACACTCTGCCTGTGCGGGCTCCTGCTTCTCGCAGCCTGCAACAAGAAAGAGAACGCAGAACAATCCGCCAATACTCCGCAACCTGCGGCTGCGCCCGCGGCCACGCCGATCGATCCAAACACGGTCGCGACGATCAATGGCACCGTAAAGTTCGACGGCACCGCTCCAAAGCCAGCGAAGATCGACATGAGCCAGGATCCTGCCTGTAAAGGCACGAACGAATCCGAAAATATTGTTGCCGCGAACGGCGATCTCGCCAACGTCTTCGTTTACGTGAAGGATGGGCTCGGCAACCGGACTTTCGATGTTCCCTCGACACCGGTGACGCTCGACCAGAGCGGTTGCAAGTATCATCCGCACGTGCTTGGAGTCATGGCTGGCCAGAATATTGAAATTAAGAACGATGACCAGACCACGCACAATATTCATCCCACGCCGAAAGACAATCGCGAATGGAACGAGTCTCAACCGCCAGCTTCCGCTCCGCTTGATAAGAGCTTCGCCCGCGAAGAAATCATGCTGCCCGTCAAGTGCAACCAGCATCCGTGGATGAAGATGTATATCAGCGTGGTAAAGACCCCGTTCTACGCGGTCACTGACAAGGATGGCAAGTACGAAATCAAAGGCTTGCCGCCCGGTGATTACACGATCGCGTTCGTCCAGGAAAAGCTGGGGGAGCAGGACCAGAAAGTTACTCTCGCTGCAAAGGACACCAAAACCGTCGACCAGACCTTCAAACCATCGGCCGAATAAGCTGAGGAAATCGGATGGCCTACCCTGACTAACAAAACCGGCGTCTCCACCCCCTGCGGTGGAAACGCCAGTTTTCCCCATTCCCTCTGTGTTGAGGGCATGAAGATCAATCAGGCAACTGCTCGCCGATTCACGCCGATCTTGCACGAAACCGTCCACCGAGTTGTCTGCAAATTGTAAAAAGTTTCTGGCATAACAAAACATCTGAACGAATGCTCAGGGTCAGGAGGTTATACGGTAGGTCTTCAATGTCCTCGTGCTTGCCAGCCCATAACATAGCTAAAGGGTGTGCATACGATTTATCGGTGATGTGCTGAGGTATATGATGTGGCAAAGATTGCTCACGTCCCCTGGGTGTGATCATCCGAAGACGGATGTGGTGCTGAAGGATGCGACTGTGGAGGTAAAGGATCAGCGGTTCGCTAGAACGCAAATCCCCGGCAGGCGCAGCAAGTGCTCGTCAGCCGTTATCAGGGTCACGTCAAACACTTTTGCGGTCGCGGCGAGAAAATGATCGGCGAGGTCACCGTGAGGGAAATTGAACGCCGATACGGCCAGCGCCACCTCGATCGTAAGGGGCGCTTCAGTGAGTTTGAGGTCCGTCATGGTCGTCGCGACCCAGGCGGCAAGGTTTTGCGGCAGCTGAAGGCGTCCTTTGCGTAGCAGCACGATCAACTCCCCGACACTGACAGGAGACAGCCACAATTCATTAGCAGAGTCTCTCAGAACCTTTTCCACGCGGCGTGCGATGCGCTGCGGTTCGAGCGCGCTCCACAGCCACATGTGAGTATCGAGTAACAGTTTCAACGCGAGGCGTCCCAGTCATCCCAGCTGCCTGTTGGTCCGACAATATCTCCCAAGATCTTTCCTGTGCCGGCCATAGTCCCCAATCGTCTTTCCTCGGTCTTTCCAGGAGACGCAGGGACTACTTCCGCCACCGGCCTCCCAAACCGCGTCACGCGAATGGGACTTCGCGTTTTGCGCACTTCTTCCAGAATGCCTAAGCACTTGGCTTTAAAAACGGAGATGGCCACTTCTTCAGGGCTTCCCTTCCGCCGTCTGCTCCATCTCGCTCGCGATTTGCTTCAATAGGCCGTCCCTGTAGAGATCGAAATGCGTTTTTCCGGGCAGAAATGTAATCTCTGCCTCGATGCCGAGCTGCTTCAAGGTTTCATCGAGCAGGTGCGCGGGAGCGTCCAGATGAAAAGTATCCTCGGTTCCTACTGTCAGATGAATTTTGCCCTGCAGCAAAGGGCCCAGCGTTTTCGCATGCTGCCGAATAATTTCTGCGATGTCGTATTTCTCCCAGGCTTTTGCCACTTCAGGATCGATCACACCCGTTTCGCGATCGAATAGCGCCTCGGGCCGCCCATCTTTTCCCCGGGGACTGAAGACCCACTCGAAAGAAGCCATCTGTCCACCATATGAGCCGAGTACATTCTCCTGCTTCGCGTAGTCTTCCAGCGACATGACCTCCTGCCCGTCCATGCGTACAAGGGGCCACGGTTTGTCTTGGGCATCGTGGTAAAAGTTGGCCAGCGGGGTGGAACGCAGATCTGGTCCAGTAAAGCTGCGGAAATCTGAAGGATCAGGCGAGGTCGGCCACGCTCCGCCAAAAATCTTCGGATACCTTACTTGCAGCCAGAGCGCCGCCCATCCGCCGGAAGAGTGGCCAGTCAGCAATCGCCCGCTCGGCCTAGCCTGCATGCGATACTTCTGCTCCAGGTAAGGAATCAATTCGGTCGTCAGCGCTTTACCCCATGGGCCGTTGTTCACGGAGTCGGCAAATTCGTGCGTGCCGCCGGGACAGGATTCATCCAGAAGCACATAAATCATGGGCGGAAGCTCACCCTTCGCCATGAGGTTGGCATAGCGCGGAGCGATTAACTGCGTAATCGCATTAAGCGTGCCGCCGAAGCCGTGCGTCCAGTAGACCGTCGGATAGCGTTTGCCTGATTTCTCGTAATCCGGCGGCAACACAACCGCGCCCCGCATGTGAATTGGACGTCCCCAAAACGCGCTCAAAGCGGAACTCTCGAAGTCGAGCAGCTCGCCGGCAGTTAGCGGAGCGGCTGGTTTTTCGGGGTTGATTTGGTTAAGGGTCATCTCGATGGAGCCGGCATGAGCCGGATTCAACTGCTTTAAAAGGATCACGTCACTGCGCGGATCGCCGCTGGAATCACTGGCATAGGCATAGTGATGACTGATATCGAGCAGCGCCATCACCTGATAATCCCCAACCGGGGCTGTAGCCAGAGGGGCCGGGTAAGCGACCTCGTTGCCGTACACATTCACGCCGGCGCCGGGGTGCACGTCGTGCACTTCGCGGGCAGTGATCCAGACCGAATGAGCCTCAAGGCCGAATGCTGGACGGAGTTCTTTTTCTGGTTTTGTCGAAGACGAGAGGAAGATCAGCAGCCGCCCGGACCGAACCTCATTGCCGAGGTCAGATGCCAGTTTGACGCGAAAGTGGATGGGCTCGGCAGATTGAGCGCGAAGCAGAGATGAGACAAGCAGAAGAAACCAGATTTGGAAGAAATGACGAAGATGCGCGGGAATTTTCATGCGCGGGATTGTAGCAGAGGGGACGCGATTGGTTTCGCGTCCTGGATCGTGCTGAGCCTCAATTCTTTCCCGCCCCGCGTAGCAGTTTCCGGCCCTCGTTATACCTGATATGCTCTTTGCGCCATGAGGGAGTTTGCCAAGTTTTTCGGGCTTGCTTTCACCGCTCTGCTGCCCCTTATAAATCCGCTGGGCGATGCGCTATTGTTTTTGGGGTTGGTGGGCCCTGCCAGTTCTGATGTGTACCGAATGCTGGCAAAGAAGATCGCGGTCAGCACGACCATTTTTCTGCTAACAATCGAACTGATCGGCTCACTCATGCTAAGTTTTTTTGGCATCTCGCTGCCTGTGATGCAGGTTTCGGGTGGGCTCGTTCTCGCGGTCATGGGTTGGAATCTGCTGAATCAGCAAGAACCGAAGGCGAAAGACGACAGCGTGGCAGTGGATTCCGTTTCGCTTGAATCGCTGGAGCGAAAAATCTTTTACCCGTTCACATTTCCGATCACAGCCGGACCCGGTTGCATTGTGGTGATGGTGACTTTCAGCGCACACGCTTCAGCACAAGAATTGCTGCCGGACATTAGCGCGCACCTGGGAATCGCGCTGGCCGTTGTATTGTTGAGCATAGCCGTATACTTCTGCTACGGCTACGCTCCACTTATTACCTCGCGCGTATCTCGGGGAACAGCTCACGGGATATTGCGCGTGATCGCGTTCATCTTGCTTTGCATCGGA
>JASIEN010000621.1 GCA_030045935.1 Candidatus Sulfotelmatobacter sp. | reverse complement strand
CGCGATGCCAAGAGCGAACCCGAGTACAATGTGCGACCAGCGAGTGAATCGCTTGGTGTAGGAATACAGAAGCAGCACAGCGAGAGCCAGGGGCGAGAGCAAGAAGGCCACGCGATTGAGTTGTTCGGCAGAGAGAATAAAAATGCCCGAGGATATAACCACGAAACCCGCCACGAATGCTGGAGAAAGGTGTCCGGCGGGAAGGGCGCGGGTGCGAGTGCGGGGATTGGCAGTGTCAATGGCAGCATCGGCAAGGCGATTGAAGGCCATGGCGGCGGAGCGTGCGGCGATCATCGCAACCACAATCCAGAGAATTTGATGTATGCTGGGCCAGCCGGAAGCGGCAAGCATGGCGCCGCAAAGGGCAAAAGGCAGGGCGAAGATCGAGTGCTCCCATTTAATCATTTCCAGGGTGACGCGCAGATTGTGAAAAATCCTCACGAAAAAGATTGTAGAATGTTTCCACACTCTTCTGTTGCGCTGAATTCTGAATTGACAAGCCATGCGGCGTGGAGCATTATGTGGCGTTGCTTGCGGCTTGTATCCGGTTACGCTAACCAGGATGGATTGGAGGGGGTATGTTGGAGTTGATCCGCAAATTATGGTCTGATGAGTCGGGCCAGGACATTGCCGAGTACGCCGTGATGCTGGCCGTAATTCTGGTGTTGGTGGTCGGAACGATCCGGCTGATCGGCACGAATGCGAATAATGCATTCTCTCAGGTAGCAAGCGCGATTCAGTAGCGTGGGCGCGTTTGGCTATCCGGCGCACAGGTGAAAGAAAACTGTTCGCTTGATTTCTTTGGTTTTCTTGCGCAGGCTTCTGTCTTTCCGGTACCCGCCTGTTTTAATGCTCTCGTTGTGAATTTCCCACCGCGCTCGGGCGGGTTGAGTTCCCGTCGGAAGCGTACTTCATCGCCATAGCGGGATCGCCGAGGAGGTTGTACGTCTGGCGCACGCTAATGTCGCTGATGCCAGACTTGGCCTGGAGAATGGCATCACCGATCGCCGGGTAAGGCGCGTGGAGCGCGTTTTGAACAATCAGCTTATCGAGATTGGTTTGCGGCGCGGGCTGGTTCAAGCCGCTGGAAGCGAGAACCGCCACTGCTCCGCCGTTGGGAGCAAGCATCAGCGTGACTGCGAGCGGCTGCTCGTATACATCCTGGAAGAAACCGTTGAGGCAATCCATGATGAGGAACACCGGCAGCGACGAGCCGTTGGTGAGTGCGTCGGCGGCAGCATTGTTGAAGAAATCGCTTCCCGACCAGGTATCTTCCGAACCGTGACCGGTGTAGTTCACCAGGAGTTGACCGGAGTTTATGGAGTTGACGATATCCTGCTGAACGGTAGAAGTGTTCATCCCTGTGGCAAAGATGTCGGTGACCTGAATCGAGGACGGTATTTGAGACTGCACGGTTTCAGCGTCTTGGGTGAAGTTCTCAGTATCGTTTACATCGGCGACCATAAGCGCTTGTGAAGGCCAAGCTCCGTCAGTCGTCTGGCCTTCATAGCCGGCGACTTTACCGGCGACGAGTTTAGCTTCCTCGAGGGTGCTGACAGGAAGACGCCCAGTCGCAATCGTGGGCATGCCTGTGTTCCTGAAATCGGAGAACCAATCGTCGGACGCGGTCATCAGCGTGCTGGCAGGAATGATCATGGTCGGCACCAGATCGAGATGGCCGAAGCCGAGGTAATTGCGCGGATCAAGCGACGCGCGGCCGTTGAGCAACAAGTAATGCGGCTTGGTGCTCCAGGTCTTTCTGGCCGTGCTCAGGAAATCACGGATAGCGTACGGGCTGTGCTCGCCAAAGTTGAATTCATCATATAGATCGTCGACGGATATCACCGAGCTGGATTTTCCTTCCTTCTGATGAGCGCTCGCGAGCACGTGAAGGGCAGCGGTGAAGTCCGGATAGGAAATCATGACAATATCGCTGCCAGCCTGCGGACTGTGCCAATGCGATGGCTGATTAGCGCGAATGCCTGCCGGCGAGTGTGTGCGATCGAGGGCAACCGCCAGCAAGGTATGCTGAGTTGGATTTGAGTTGGGGAGCGACCACGGCACCTGGACTGCGACGGCGTAACGCGCCGATTGCGAGCTGGACTCGGTAGTGATTTGCGAAGTGAGTTCGATTGGATTGTCGGGGACAGTGATATCCAGCACTGTGATTGAGTTGCTGGTAAATCCAGTCAGGTTCAGTTCGTCTCCGGCACGACCGGTAAACTTCAGACTGTCTGAATCGGCGGCGTAGAGATGAGGATATGTGATGCGGATGAACTGGATCAGGCTGGTATCGTATTCCCCGCCTTGCGAGGTCAAAGTTACAGTGTTATCGCCCTCGCGCAAAACGCCCACGGGTATGCTTGCGGAGAATTTGCCTTTCGATTGGCCGGTAAAGTTCACATCGCCCAGCGTAGTTCCGTTTAGCGTTACCGAGACATCGTGAGGATAGGCGAGAATGACTCCCTGCAAGACCAACTCGAGTTTCGGCTGCATGCTGGAGTTGGGATCCAAGTGCAGCACATGGATCGACTGGTTCGTGGGAGTTGAAGAAATTATCGGGCCGAAGAAGTTGTTGCCATCCTTAGTAAGCAAGGCGGCGAAATACGTGGTGTGCGGCGTGAGTTCGACGGTGAACGGGAAGCTTAAAGGCGGCTGGTTCGATCCGCTGGATGGCGGCAAGGTTTGGATACGCTGGCCGGGTTGATCTTCAGAAACCAGCCAGTAGACCCGGGTTCCCGAGTATGGAGTGTCGATGCCAGTGCCGTAGAACTCGATGGTTGCTTGCGAGCCGAAGCCGCCCGAGCCAGCGGTTGCGCCGGTGATCTGAATGGGTTGCTCGATGGCTTCAGCATAGAGATGCAGCAATGTGGGATCGACATTCGGATCGAGCCCAGCCTTAACCAATTCAGGCTGGGTTAGACGATACCAGCCTTCGTGCTTCACAAAGATTTTTACAGCGTGCCCAGCAGTAAGCGTGAATTGTTTCTGGCGCTGGGCTGAAGTTGGGCTACCCTCCCGAGGTGTGGCTTCGACCGGGTGACTGCCTTCATTCGAAGACGCGGCAGGTTGAGACTGTTGCAGTTCGTTCAGCAACGCTGAGGACACTGGAACCGCTTCGCTGGATGCGGAGGAATTCATTGAGCTTTCCGCTGTGACGGGGCCATGCAGGACTCGCGCGCCGTTCACGTCAACATCTTCAAGCCAATACGAGCCAGAGCCGGGATTCGAAGACGAATCAATCCACGAATAGGTCTTGCCAGAGTGCTTGGGAAGAGCACCGCGCATCAGCAGCGCTGAACCGGCAATCAATGACGGATTCAAGCGGACGCGTGCGCCATTCTGCTCGCCATTCCGCTCGCGATAGATATTGAAACCAAGGTTGTGCGCCTCGCCTCCCGTCTTCCAGATCAGGGCCACGCGGTTGGCGCCGGTTTTGTCGCGAATCACGTGCGCGGAGAACGATTGCAACCGAACCGCGGTTGGATATGTAACGATCTCAGTCTGGCTGGAAGTGTTGTTGCCCGGAACGGGGTCGGTCTGGTCCGCGCTTACGGTGGCTGTGTTCGTAATCTCGCCGGGAGCGCCGGGGATGGTGACAATGGTTACGGTGGCAGTGCCGGCGTCAGCCATCGTTCCCAGCAGACAGGTGACGGTGCCCTCAGCTTCGGAGCAGCTTCCCTGGGTTGCCGTCGCCGAGAGATATGTGAAATTCGAGGGCAAAGTGTCGGTCACCGTGACATCGGTGGCGGAGGCCGGGCCGTTGTTGGTGACGGCGAGACTGTAGGTGAGCGTGTCACCTTCGTCAACCGTTGGGTTCGGACTTGCACTCTTGACGATGGCCATATCAGCACTGTTGGCGTTGGCAACCACAACAGTGGCCGTGGCGGAGTTGGTGGTCAGGTTGGGCACTATGTTGCCCGCCGTTGCAGTGGCAGTTTCGGCAATGTTCGTGCCAGAAGGAGTATTCGAATTCACCTGTAGAACGAGGGTGAAGCTGGCAGAGCCGTTGAGAGCGATGGTACCCGTGGCAGTGCAGGTGATCGTGCCAGCATTGCCGACGCCCGGGTTCGTACAACTCCAGCCCGTCGCGGGCGGGGTGAT
>JASIEN010000620.1 GCA_030045935.1 Candidatus Sulfotelmatobacter sp. | reverse complement strand
GATCTTTTCGGAGCTGCATACCCACCCCACCTATCCTCTGTCTACGCTTCGCGGCCTACCTCACGATAGGGCTCGCGCAAGACTCGAGGCCGAGGTGGCTCGCTAGACCTTCCTCGTAAGGCTCTTTCATCCTCTACCTCGTGCCGGTTTATCCCGGCGCACCAACATCGCGATTGCGCTCAGAATCCGCTTTGCGGCTCAAAGCGTGCTATGGCCTGATCGTTGAGTTCGAACGGCTACTTCTTCATTCGTCCTGATCTCCGATTCTGGGAAGTTCATCAGTTCCCTACGGCGTGTCCAGAAATAGATCGCGAATGCCAACATGACGAGCGGCAGGACTATTCCAAATTCATCGATGAAGTATTGCGTCTTCCCGGTGTTAACCGTAAGAGGCGTAAATATGTCCTGAACAAATATGTTGTGGCTCGGGTGAAGCACCACGCCGGTCCAGAGGCTACCTGACCGCAGACGAAGCCAATCAACGATCGTCGCGCCACCAATGTTGAGGATTATGAAACAAAGGAAGCTGTACCATCGAGGCACGCCGCGGTTGTTATACGAACTGAAGAAAATAATGGGCGCGTGCCAGCACGCCCAAATCACAGCATTGATGAGGGCTGTCGCGGTGAAGTTGCGATTCGTTAGCTCAAAGAGTGCAGGAACGAGAAACCCACGCCATCCGATTTCCTCTCCCAATGCCCCGCCAAAATAAAACATGCCAAGCGTCGCGCTGAAAAAGATCATCAAAAGCGCTGTCGCGGCAGGGGGTATGGGAAGACCCACTGATTTCGCTGCATCGGCGACAAACTCTGGATTCGGCACTCTGCCCCACCCCACGCTCCAAATCAGCCCGTATGCGATGCTGACGTACGCTAAGGGAGTGAGCCAAGCTAGGAACTGCCATTTCCAGTCCCCCCACTTCCAGCCGAAGACGCTCAAGGGTGTGCCCGCAATCACTGCAGTCAGTGCTGCTGCGGCTGCGGGGGACCACATGATGAGTTGAGTGTAATAGCCACTCGCTCCGAAGAGATTGCCGGAGACGATGGCGAGGGATGTGCCAATCGCGGTGAAAACCGCTAGTAGCACCAAGAATACGCCAATGTGCCGCCACCGCCACGAGGGAGTCATTGCCGCTCTCCGCAATGTCTTGATCGAAGAAGGATACTTCATTGAGTTCTTGTTGAAACATCCGGATTTCACTTCTCAAAATGCGCGGCAGGGGTTTTGAGCGCAATTGATTCCATGACAATGTCGGCTCCGATTCCCAAGTAGAGTTGGTGGTGCTGAATTCAACCAACAAGGCTCGGGAGAAAGGAGAGCCGAACGATGATCATTATAGGAGTAGATTTTCACCCCGAGTTTCAACAAATTGCTCGGTCCTTTTAAATCCCTCGGTCACTAGGACGCATTTGAGCGTTCAGGTTTTCCGGCACGCCATTGCACTGTTGGTCTTCTTCTCCCTTCAGCAGACCGTGGGAATGACTCTAAAGCCGTCGTCGTGGCGGTGGAAAAGTGGAAAGCGTTCTGTGCTTACCAAGCGCAGCGTCTTTTCCACGACCATTAAGCTGCCGTGCCGTGCAGAGGTTGATGTCGATAGTCTTTGCCGCTGGACAACGCGGCCCAGGCTATGCGGGCCAGTTTGTTGGCGCACTTCATATCCTTGTTCTCGCAATGCGGGACCATCTCATTAACCCCTCGGTGAGCGCTACCGACAGATTTCGGCAGGTTCGAAATGTGAGCGAACCCGGCAGGGTATCGACATGTCCCTCGCCCATCCCGAGAGTCTTCGTACCGCGAAAATTTTTTCCCCTGTGCGTGAGCCAATTTGCCTGCGGATTTCGCTTTACTGAGTGACGAGGCAGTAAGGGAACCAAATCACACGAAGAAAGGAGGATGCCATGAAAACCAAGAGCAAAGTGAAAGCGGGAACAAGCCGGCGGCCACACTTCGGCGCATCCAGCCTTGCTTCCAGCCAGGAGGTCTTCTCCGATGACGTATTCCCATCCGTTGCATTCGCGTCTTTCCCCAGCTTCCATGTTCGCAACTCTCGCGGTCCTGATGGCGGTCAGTGCGCCTCCGTTGCGCGCGCAGCAGGCCGCTCCTGCCAACTCAATCGTGCCCCCGCTGGTCAACTTTAACGGCACGTTGAACGACGCAAACGGCAAACCGCTGACGGGGACAGTCGCCGTCACCTTCTCGCTTTATTCGGAGCAGACCGGCGGGGCCGCACTGTGGATGGAGAGCCAGAGCGTTCAGCCTGATAACACTGGTCATTACACGGTCACGCTTGGCTCGACTAGCAGCACCGGCTTGCCCGCTACCATTTTCACCGCGGGCCAGGCGCATTGGATGGGCGTGCAGGCGCAGGGCGAGCAGGAGCAGCCACGCGTGTTGCTGGTCGCGGTTCCATACGCGTTAAAAGCCGGAGACGCGCAAACTCTGGGCGGACTTCCCGCTTCGGCCTTCGTGCTGGCGGCGCCGCCGACCGGCGGGATGAATGCGCTTGGCGACGCTTCCACGGCGAACGCAGCATCCGTGGCCGCGAGCTCGCAGCAGACCTCCTCTGACGTGACCACGAGCGGCGGCACGGTGGGCTACATCCCATTGTGGGATGCTGTTAGCGACATTGCCAGCTCGGCAATCACGCAGACTGGCAGCGGCAGCACGGCTAAAGTGGGCATCAACAACACGACGCCCGCAACTAGCCTCGACGTCAAAGGCGGCGGCACGGTGCGCGGGCCGTTGACTCTGCCTCAAACGGGCACGGCTACCGCCAGCAAAGGCTACAATTCACAACCCATCAAACAAACTGCGACTTCCTACAACAGCACGAGCGGCGAGGCCATCACACAGAACTTTCAATGGCAAGCCGAGCCTTCGGGCAACGACACGAGCAATCCTTCGGGCACATTGAACCTGCTCTACGCCTCGGGGTCGAGCACGCCGGTCGAGACGGGATTGAACATCGCCGCCAACGGGCAGATCACGTTTGCCAGTGGGCAGGCATTTCCCGGGACGGCGACTTTGGAAAGCAACACCTTCAGCGGGGCTCAGACGATCACGGTGGCGCAGGGGTCGCCGCCCCTGCAGGTGACCTCGACCACGATGGCTCCGAACCTGAACGCCAACTTCTTAGGAGGTCTGACAGCAGGTGAGTTCGCGCAAACCGGACTGTCCAACATCTTCAGCCAGAACCAGACGGTGAACGCGAACCTGACGGCGACGAACGTCACCGCGACCCAGTCGGTTTCCGCCGGCGGGTACGTGAATGCCACGTCAGGCTTCGAACTTGGAGGCACAGTCTTTGACTGGGGCTCGGTCAGCTTGGGGAATGCGTCTCTCGGCTTCGGTGGGAATCTGTATACGGTGGCGGCAGGCAACACCGGGGTCGGTTATCAGGCGTTATTCTCGAACATAGGAGATTTCGGAGATGGTGACTACAACACCGCTATTGGCCACGATGCGCTCTATTCAACCAATGAGAACTTCGGCACGGGCACAGGGCTTGCATCATTCAACTCTGCAGTAGGGCACAGCGCGCTCTACTACAACACCACAGGTAGTGAAAACACGGCCGTCGGCGATGATGCGGGACTCCCGACCACAACTGGGACGGCTCTGACCGGCAACAACGATACCTTCCTGGGCTATGGCACGAGTTACTCAAGTGCAACGCTCACCAACTCCACGGCGATCGGCGCCTATGCCGAGGTTGTGCCGAACAACGCGATAGTACTCGGTCCGATCAGTGGCACCAATAACTGCACGGCAGCCAACAATTGCGCCAGCGTCAACGTCGGCATCGGCACCACATCGCCTCAGTACACCCTGCATGTTCTTGATAACGGATCCGGTGGAATAACAGGTTTCTCGAACGTTGCCGGGCACAGCGCCGTCTACGGCCAGAACACCGCGAATTCCGGGACGGGTACTAATGGGGGTACGTTCTATACCTCGAGCTCGCAGGGAAGCGGCATCGTGGCCGTCAACAACGCCAGCGACTCACTCGCCGGATGGTTTGGCGGTAACGTTTACATCTCGGGCTCACTGAGCAAAGGCAGCGGCTCATTCAAAATCGACCACCCGCTCGATCCGGCCAATAAGTATCTGTATCACTCGTTCGTCGAATCGCCCGACATGATGAACATTTACAACGGCGTGACGCAAATGGATGCGCATGGCGCGGCGTGGATCACGCTACCCGATTACTTCCAGGCGCTGAACCGGGATTTTCGCTACCAGTTGACCTCGATCGGGAGGGCACAACCCAATCTCTACATCGCGCGCGAGATTTCCGGCAACCGCTTCCGCATCGCCGGCGGCAAGCCGGGAGGAAAAGTTTCGTGGCAAGTGACCGGCATTCGCCACGATGCGTATGCCGAAGCGCACCGTATCCAGGTGGAAGAGGAAAAGCCGGAAAACGAACGCGGCCATTACCTGCATCCGGAGCTGTTCGGCGCACCGCCAGAGCAAGCGATCGGCTACCAAGCGCCGCCCGCACCGCCGAAGCCCCCGATCGAGGCCGAGAGCGCTCCCAAGGAGTTGTCGAAGGCAGGACCTGCACTTAGATAGAAGCAGCGCACAACAGAATGAAAGCACAGAAAGCCGCTCGGTCTCGGTCGGGGCGGCTTTTCTTTTCCCCTATTTGTTCCTAAGTGTTGTAAACAGATGTGATGAGTTCTACTTCGACATGTCCGTTTGGGGCACAGGGGCCGATGAAAACGAGTTAGGCTATCGGAGCCGTGGACATATGTGGCCGTCGGCCTTATTGAAGCCTGAGAGCCCGCGGATGAGTTTGGCCCTGGATGCCGTCAAGAACAACAGATTGTTGCCTTTTCTTCGGAGAAGAGCACGCGAGGAAGATTTTCGCGATTTGTGCATCCTTACGTCGCACCGCGGAGGGAGACAGCCATGGAAGTTTTGTACCCACGCTGCTGCGGACTCGATGTACACAAGTCCGCCGTTACGGCTTGTGTTCTGATCGGGGGATCCGGCAAACCGCTGAAGCACAACCGCCGCTTCGGGTGCACCCGTTATTTTCAGCCTGGCTGAGGATAGATTGCCTCAGGTGCTGGCTCGACTGAATAAGAGGACGTGCTCTCGGGGGGAGGCCTGGAGCCGCGACTACACAGCGCCGAGTCACGGCGGTCGACAATCCAGATTGATCAGGACACCGGCGCCGTGAAGATCAAAGCGAGCTTTGAGTGGGGTCTCAGCACATGATGCTAAGTGTGAGGCGGAACGAGCGAGTTCGGGTTATGAATGTGCTTTTGTAACCCAGCCTGGATTATCTCTCCTCCGTAAGATTGGCGATGACGAGGAAGCAAAAGGCAATTATGAACCAGGCTGGCGGGGTCCAGTTCTCAGGGCTGGGGATCACATTCAAGGGCTTCGCTTGTCAGGCCACTCTCTCGGTGATCGTGTTTATCAGTTTCAGCGGAGCGTTTATGGCTTCGATGAAAATGCCTAGCGTAGGAATGTCCTCCTTAGCCAGACTTGCCTCATGAGAGGAGAACACACGCCCCGCATACTGCGAAGTCGGCAAAGCAGGTATCCATCGGCTGATTGGGCAGCGGACGACTATTCGGCTGTTAGACGGCCTAGAGAAGTTCACGACTATAATCGCCATTAATCGCCATAAACCTCAATGACTTGCCGAACAACCAGCCCGCACGGAAGATATTCAGACACTATGCGGAAATCTGTGAGTTTTCGCTAATTCGGACGAAATCTGTGGCACAGCAACGGCACACCCGTTCGAGTATTTGGTTTGGGGTGAACCTCCTCGTTCCGGAGTGGTGCCCCAGTTTGTTTGAGGAAACGAAACTGAGAGGGCGGCCTGTGCCTTGTCGCGGCAGAGCTCCCAAAGGTTGCGATGCCCCGAGATCAGGGGCCGATCATTTTTCGCGGTTTTGCGCCCCTCTCACAATCAAGTCGAGTCCCTCCTTGTAGCGGCGATCAAACCGGTCAAACAAAATTGGGCCTGCCTGACGTAGCAAGGGAAACTCCTTCGGGTCGAGTTCCGCGTTCCTTTTGGCAATGTCATATTGCGGTGACCGCTTGTTGAAGCGTGGAAATACAGCCTGTTCTTCCATCACAAGGCTTAATGTGTAGTCGTAGATTGTGCTCAGGAGGACGACCGTCCGGCGAACGGTGAAGCCGCTTGCGACAAGTTTGGCTCCGATCCGCTCCGCAGTTTTCATGTATTCAGTGTTGGTAAGGCGCGTTCCCGCGACCATCCTTGCGCCATCGCGGTAGGCCAACAAAGTCTTTCGGAGACCCAATCCAAACGAAGTGGCCCAAACGCTCCAATCCGCGGAATCTTTCGCCGGAAGCAGGTGCGAAGCGCCGTCGGCGAGAACCAGGGTCGCCATTTCATCAATCAATTCTTCCTTACTCTTGAAGTGCCAGTAGAGCGTAGCAGCCTGGATTCCGAGCTCGCTGGCGAGGAGCCGAAGGGTCAACTTCTCCAGTCCGACCTCGTTCAGGAGCTGCAGACCTGCCTGGGTCACGATGTCACGATTCACTTTCATGAATCCAGAGTATCAGGCTTGACATCAAAAGTCTAACAATGTTAGATTACTCGAACAACGTTAGATTATGCAATTAGGCATTCTTTGGAGGAAAACAAGATGAAAGCAGCAATCGTGAAAGCGCCAAAAACCGATCCCGTCTACGGAGATTTTCCTGACCCAGTGGCGCGCGAGGGGTACAGCGTCATTCAGGTAAAAGCTTCCGCGCTCAGCCAACTCACCAGATCTCGTGCCTCGGGCTCACACTACAGCGCCGATGGTTCATTTCCCGCTGTAGCCGGAACAGACGGCGTCGGGATTACAGCTGACGGACAGAGGGTATATTTCGGGCTTCCCGAATCGCCGTTCGGAGCAATGGCCGAGCGGTCGCTGGTCAAGTCCGAACATTGCATTCCGCTGCCGGATACGCTGGACGACGTTGTGGCCGCCGCAATTGCCAACCCCGGAATGTCTGCCTGGGCTGCTCTGGTCGAACGTGCCCACCTGAAGCCGGGAGAATCAGTTCTCGTCAATGGTGCGACCGGAACTGCCGGCCGTATCGCAGTTCAACTCGCGAAGCATCTCGGTGCACAACGCGTGATTGCGACCGGACGAAACGAGGTGGAACTCGAAGAGTTGAAGGGGCTCGGGGCCGACGAAGTGATTTCCTTCTCGTTGGGGTTGCTTCATCCGAACGGGTTGAAGCAATACGAGGGAGCCGTGATCGATGCCTTCAGCCGCGGTATCGATGTTGTTGTCGACTATCTCTGGGGCGCGAGTGCCAGGGCAATCATCGCCGCGATCGCCAAAGGTGTGGATAACACCCGTCCCGTTCGCTTCGTTCACGTCGGAGGAGCAAGTGGCGAAGACAGTATCGACCTTCCGGGCGCAGGGCTCCGTTCTTCCTCGATCGTTCTGATGGGCAGTGGTTACAAGAGTGTTCCGTTACCGGCTCTGCTGAATGCGGCGAAGTCTACTTTCGAAGCCGTGGTTCCCGCCCAGTTGCGTATCGCAACGAAGACGGTTTCACTCAGGGAAGTTGAGCGATATTGGAGCTCCGCTGGTAAACCTCGCGTGGTCTTTACGCTGCCCTAATGAGAGGGCGCGGCGCCTCATCACAGAAAACAAAGTCATTTCGATCGGAGTTCGCAATGGAGAAAAGCTTTTTACGAATTGTCGCTCACATTCAGCGGAGCCTGCTTGGCCTCATCTTTCTGCTCAACGGCCTCAACGGATTTGTGCACTTCCGGCAGGCACTTGCCTTCCAAACGCCCATCGCGCGCGAATGTATGGCCGTCATGCAGGCTACTCCCTATGGCCACGTCCTGGCTGGTGTTCAGATACTATCTGGCGTTCTCCTGCTATTGCGGCTCTTCGTGCCTTTCGCGCTCACGGTGATCGCCGCCTTCCTGTTCAACATTTACATGTTTCACCTGTTTCTCGATCACACATTCAGCCCACTGGCGCTCATTGTGACCGTGCTCTGGGTGTGTACGTATGCAAGAAACCGAGCGGCGTTCCGATTGATGCTACTGCCCAAGATTCCTGCGTCTTAAGGAGCGTCAGCCCGATAGTGGCGGTCGTATGCAATGGACCAGATCTGCGAATGACGCGAACGATTCACAGCCCGGCACTTCGAAGCACGATCACCTTTCTCACGACTGCAAAGGAGTCTCACGGCGCCATTACCGAACTGGAAGCGATGGTCATGCCGGGCGGAAAGAACCCGCCTCATTATCACAAGACGTACGATGAGGCGTTCGAGGTCATCGAGGGTGTACTCCGGTTAGATCTAAAACATGGTCGTCGAAGAGAATTAAGTGCGGGGCAGAGCTATGTTGTAAAAGCAGGCGAGGTCCACAGCTTTCTCAACGAAACCCCGCAACCCGCCCATATTCGTACGCGCATTAGGCCTGGAAATGAAGGCTTTGAGAACTCAGTGCGAATCCTCGCCGGACTCGCATTAGACGGTCTAAACAACAACCGCCTCAAAGTACCGCGCAGCCTTCGACAACTCGCGGTTTGCTTGGCCATGAGTGACACCTGGCTTCCCGGCGTGCTATGTCCACTCAACCTGCCGCTACGGCTATTGGCACGCTTCGCGAGAAGGCGAGGAATAGAGAGAACTCTGCTGCTTCGATATGCGTGCACGAATCGGGATTCAGCCGAACATTTACTTGACAAAAATATTGACCGCGGGTAGAAACGAAACTCTAGCGGGCGTCCTGCCCGCTGCCGTAAGCGTTACCGTTAGCCAACGCACGTTTCATCAGCAACCGGCTTGTGCCGGTCTGCGGAAACGTGCGCGTATGGCTAAGAAAGTCTTGGTAACGGGAGCAGAACTCACCGGTGAGCCCATTGTCTCAGAACTCACTCACAAGGGCTATCTGACCCGTCTGCGACCGGCCTCGTTCCTGATTATTTTGCGATGGCTTCCAGTGCAGGGCGAGGTCAGCAACCTGCCTACACGTCTTCTGCCGATGCAACTCCACGCCGCAGTTGGTTCAGGAATCGGTTTACCACTGCCATCAAGCGGCGCCTTGCGCGCTTCGCCGAATTACGCCACCTTGACCGAAAGCTCCGTCCCACTCTTGAGCGGCAGCGTGATCGAAATAAATCCATTGCCCG